>DASQDV010000823.1:0-4555 GCA_035633995.1 Pyrinomonadaceae bacterium
TTCGCCTTTCGACGCGCCGCGCACGAGTCCGGCGATGTCAACGAACTCGACGGTCGCCGGGATGATCGTGCTCGTTTTGACGATCTGTGCGAGCGGCGCGAGTCTCTCGTCGGGCACGGGGACGACGCCGACGTTCGGGTCAATGGTGGCGAACGGGTAGTTGGCGGCGAGCGCGGAAGTCTGCGCTGTGAGCGCGTTGAACAGCGTGGACTTGCCGACGTTCGGCAGCCCGACGATACCTGCGCGGAGCATGAAAGCACCTCTCTCTTTAATTCACGCGTTTGCTTGCGAGATGCTTTAGGTTTTACACCGTGACGCGGGGAAAGGCAAAACACGTAGCGGCGACTTCGTTGTGCGAACAGGACGCATTTGAAGTCGCCGCGTGCGCTTAACTTCGCTGGACTGGCGGGGCGGCGGTGGGGGCGGGCTGCGCGGGTGCGGCGCTGCCGTCAACGAACGGTCTCATATCGCCGACGAACCTGTCTAAGAGCGGGATGCTGTAGAGCACGACCTCGATGGCCTTGTCGGGGAAGCCGGATTCGAGCGTGAACGTGTAGCCGGAGAAGACATCACCCGTGCCGTCCACGCCCCAGAAGAGGAAATTGCGGTCGCTCAAATTCAGCAGGAGGCGCATCAGGCCGACGCCGTTTTTCGCCTTGTCGGCGTTGATGTAGCCGCCCTTGAAATGCGGGTAGATGCGAAAGCCGATGGTGTCGTCTTTAGTTACGCCGACGACGACTTCGAGGCTCTCGGCATTCGTCAAATTGTCTTTCAGGATGCCGACGAAATTGAAGGGCTGTTTTTCGCTCTGGCGGAAACTGATGCCGATGCCTTTCTTGGGGCCGGCCATGTCGAGCAGTTTACGCAGTTGTTCGCGCGTGGCGATGCGCGCCGCTTCCTTCTGCTGCGGCGTCGGTTGCTGCGCGGAGAAGGCGACGGAAGAGGCTGCCGAGATGAGCAGCGCGAGCAGGATGATGCGTCTCAAAGACTTGAAAACCTCCGAAGGGGAATGTGCGCCGCGCGAGGTTCGCGGGCGTGCATGCTTGTATGCCAAATCGCGCGGCAAGTCAAATTCCAGAACTTTGGCAGTGTCGTCATCAACTCGGAAAGCTGAAATCCGGTTGCTGCTTCAGGACTTTAAGTTCTTGCTTTTTCGAGACACATCGCATATAGGTTAGCCCATCAAGGCGGTTCTCAAGCGCTGTTCCTTACCGGCATCTAACATCTTCGGCCTCGCACCAGATCGGATTTCAGTCCGTGCCTGTTGTCACCCCATACCGCCCGCAGATAATTTCCATTCCCGCCAGCCCCTATTGTGAGATGGCGCGCTGGCTGCTGGACAGGCTTCGTATCCCGTACCATGAAAACTGTCACGCGCCGGTCTTCCACAGGCGCGCCGCGCGCAAAAACGGCGGGAGCGGCGGCGTGCCCGTGCTCGACACTGCGGACGCCCTGCTCACGGACGCGCGGCAAATCTTCAACTACTACGAGGCGCGCTGCCCACAGGAGATGCGCCTGTTTCCTGACGAGCCGGAGGCGCACGCCGGGACGCGCCAGCTTTTCGATTCGTTCTTCGAAGAGTTTGGCGTCGCCGTGCGCGCGTGGGCTTACGCCTACATGCTGCCGCACAACCGCGCGGCGAACATACGCGTCTGGACGAGCGGCGCGCCCATGCGTGAACGCCTGATCGTCCCGCTCGCTTACCCTCTGCTCGTCGGGGCGTTGAAAAAAGAGTTCGAACTCAAGCCTGACAGCGTGCCCCGCCAGCGCGGATTGATGAACGCGACGTTCGACCGCGTCGAGGAACGACTCGCCGACGGTCGCCGCTATCTGATGGGCGATTGTTTCACCGCCGCCGACCTCGCCTTCGCCGCGCTGGCCGCGCCTGCCGTGCTGCCGCCGGAATACGGCGGCACCATGCCGACGACGGACGAGTTGCCCCCGGACATGCGCGCCGACGTGGAGGAACTGCGCACGCGCCCGGCCGGACAATTTATCCTGCGCCTCTACCGCGAAGACCGCCCGCGCCCCGCCATAGACCCCATCGCAGCGGGCACACACCAGCCCGGAAACCGATTCAGAGACAAGTTGCTCAATTTGTTCGTCAGCCCGCGCCTGCTGCGACCGCTCTTTAAAGTGCTGCGCCGCGCCGCGCCCGTCCTCGTCGTCGGCAAGCACGCAGTACTTGTGCGCCACGCGGACGTGCTCGAAGTGCTCTCGCGCGACGCCGATTTCACCATCGCCGAAATCAACGAGAAACGCATTAACGACGTGAACGGCGCTTTCATCCTCGGCATGGATCGCACGCCGCAATACGAACGCGAAGAGGCCGCGCTGCGCGAGGCCGTGCGCCGCGACGACCTCGAACGCATACGCGTTTTCGTCGCGCGAAGCGCCGGAGAACTCGTCGCCGCCGCGCGTCCGCAGGGGCGCATTGATGTCGTCGGCGGGTTGGCACGCGTCGTCGTCATCCGCCTCGTCGGCGCTTACTTCGGCATCCCCGCGCCCGACGAGCCGACGATGATGCGCTGGATGCGTGATGTCTTTCAAGACATCTTCGCTAACCCCGCCTCGGACGCGGGCGTGCATGCCGATGCTCTCAAATCCAGCGCGGAACTGCGCGGCCACATGGAGGCTGTCATCGCGAGGCGCAAGGCGCAACTCGGCCAGCCCGGCCAGCCGGACGACGTGCTTGGCCGCCTGCTCGCTCTGCAAAACGACGGCGCGCACGCGTGGCTCGATGACGACGGCGTGCGTCGCAACCTGAACGGCCTTATCGTCGGCGCGGTTGATACAACATCAAAATTCGTCACGCTCGCCATAGACGAATTGCTGCGACGCCCGCGCGAACTCGCCGGGGCGCAGGCGGCGGCGCACGC
The DNA here is from genome assembly GCA_035633995.1 of Pyrinomonadaceae bacterium. Classification (GTDB taxonomy): domain Bacteria; phylum Acidobacteriota; class Blastocatellia; order Pyrinomonadales; family Pyrinomonadaceae; genus JAIVJZ01. The sequence continues at coordinate 2,880 of DASQDV010000823.1, forward strand.
GGGCGACACGGATGCCGTGCGCCGTTATGCTTACGAAGCCGTGCGCTTCAACCCGCACCACCCGGCGCAAGTGCGCCACTGCGGGCGCGATACGGAGGTCGCCGCCGGAACGAATCGCGCGCGCCGCCTCAAGGCGGGCACGACCGTTTACGCCGCCACGCTCTCGGCCATGTTCGACGCGGAGAAATTTCCCGCGCCCGACGAGTTTCGAGTTGATCGCGACGCAGAATATTTGCACTTCGGCTACGGCCTCCATCGCTGCTTCGGGCAGGCGATCAACGGCGTGCAGGTTCCCGAATTGATGAGCGCGCTCCTGCGCCTGCCCAACTTGCGCCGCGCCGCGGGAGACAGAGGGAAGATCGTCAACGACGGCCCGTTCCCCGAGCGTCTGATTCTCGCATTCGACGGCGGCGGCGAAGGCGTCGCGGCGGGAGGAAAGAGCGGATGAAGCACACAGTCCTGACATTCATCACCAGAGTAGAGCCGGGTCGGGTCAGCGAACTCACAGACCTCTTAGACGAAATCGCGGGCAACCTGCTCGGCAACCCGCACCTGCCTTTCACAGCTTTGAAGCGTCTACATTTCGCCAGTCTCTTTATTAAAGAGGACGAGAGCTTCGGCACTTATCTCATCTTTGAAAACAACTTCGACGGCGAGTTGGACGATTACCTCGAAGACCTCTACGCTCAAGCCGCCGCCGGACTTCATCGCATCTATAGTTGCTGCCGCGACTACCCGGCGACGAGCGCCGCCGACCGCGCGCAGATGCTCGCCTACCTGCGCCGCCACGTCGTTCGACCGAACGCTTACCACGTCGGGAACACAGGCCGGAGCCTCGAACGCGTTCGGCAGGAAGACGCTTTGCGCGACGGGCTGGAAACTTTTCTCGACGATGTCGTCCGGCAGGGGCAGGCCGGTGCGCCGCCCGCTACGCTCCGCCAAAAAATTCAGGGCTTCGTGCAAGGCATTCCCGCCTTCGCGTGGGCGCTCGGCTCGCAGCCGCGACAAACGACCGCCGAATGGCTCGTCCCCCGACTCAAACTCGGCCTCGCCGCGCTCGTCCTGCTCCTGCTGCTCCCCCTCCTCATCCCGGTCGCGCTCGTCTGGCTCGTCGTGTTGCGCTCGAAAGAGCGCAGCGACCGCGCGCAGAATACGCTTGGTAATCACGAGCACGTCAAGGAACTCGTGCGGCGCGAGGATCGCACCCACATCGTTCAGAATCACATGGCGAGTTTCACACAGGTGAAGCCCGGCTGGTTCAGGCTGGCGACGCTGCGCGTCGTGCTCCGCATCGTCAACCTCGTCGCCCGCGCCGTCTTCACAAAAGGCAAGCTGCTCGGCATCCCCAGCATACATTTCGCACACTGGTCGTTGATCGACAACGGGCGGCGTCTGCTCTTTGTGAGCAACTTTGACGGGAGCTGGGAAAATTACCTCGACGACTTCATAGACAAGGCGAGCATCGGGCTGACGGCCATCTGGAGCAACACGTCGGGCTTCCCGCGCACGAAGTTTCTCATCTGCGAAGGCGCGCGCGACGGGGCGCGCTTCAAAGCCTACGCGCGCGACAGCCAGACCTACACGAACGTCTGGTACAGCGCCTACCCGCACCTTACCGTCGAGGCCATAGACAACAACAGCAGCATCCGCGAAGACTTATTCAACGCGCTCGACGA
>DASQDV010000824.1:0-4056 GCA_035633995.1 Pyrinomonadaceae bacterium
CCGCCGATTGGAAGACGCTCCACACGAATCCCGAACAGTCGAACACGCGCGGCCCCTCCGTGCCGTAGACGTAGGGCGCGCCGATGCGGACATCAATGGCGGCCATCATCATCTGTTTGAATTCAAACAGTCGCGGCGCGACGAGTCGCGGCTTGGCGAGTTCGGTCTCATAACGGGCGATGCTAGCGGGCGCGGCCTCCGAGACGACGAACACGTCCGTCTCCAGACGGCTCGAACCATCGGGTTGGGTGGCTTGTACGACCTGACGCGGGCGGGACAAATCCGTTTGGGCGACTGCGCCGAAGGCGAAGAGGCAGATGGCGAAACACGCAGCCAGCGTGCGGGGGAACAAAATTTTCACAGACATAGAACGCGGGGGCGTTCGTGCTCCTTATTCAAAATCCACAATTGCTTCTGGGAACTTCTGGGTAGGAAGTACGCTGCAATTTGTGCAGCAAAAACATCTTACAGTCGCAACATGATTGAAACAAGAGGCAATGTGACTGTTTTGTGACAGGGCAGGTTCGTAAAACGTCCGGTGGACTGAAACTAACCACCAAGTTCGGCGCAAATTGGTTCAACTTGAACGATGTGTGCAGAGACCATGCGCTGTTAACCCCTCAAAATAAATAATTTGCGCGATTTGGGTTAAAGAAGGTGGATAATTTTTCTCGCGTTCGTGATAGCATGCCGCCGCCTGTGGAGGAGAAAAAGCCAGTATGTTGTTTGTCGAAAGCAAGACTCTGAATTACGCGGTTGACGGCGCGACGCGCACGTCTGTGCTGGAAAGATTGCAGGAACAGGGGTTTGCGCCGTTGATCCGCTCGGCGCGGCTGCATCTGTACAAAACGGCGCTGGCGGGCGCGGCGGAGCGTGCACGCGAGATGGAGCGCGCTCTGGCCGCGCGTGCAGACGCCGAAGCGGAAGCGCCTTACGTGCGCGGCGACCTCTTCTGCGTCGAAGACTACGCGCATTTCCTCATATTCGGCGACGGGAGCGGCGACGCGGCGGGCGTCGTGCGCGCCGGAATCATCTACGAAGGCGAGACGATTGACCCGCGCGAAAAACTCGACGCCTTCTGCCGCAGCATACGCGAAGCGCTGCTTGCGGCGGCGACGGCAGCAGCGACGGCGGCGGGCGCTCCGCCGTTCATGGTTGAATGGGAACGGCGCGAGCGGCGCGTGTCCGAGGGTTTCCGGCGCTTCGCTGCAACTGAGAAGACGGCGACGACGCCCGCCAATGCGCGCGGCGAGATGGTGGAAGGATGGCTGCGCACTTCGGGGATGCTCGAAGACTCGCAGGCGCGCGGCTTCCTGCGCCGCTTGAGCGAGGCGCACAGGGAAGGGCGCACGGCGGGCGTCGCGCTGCAAGCAGGCACGGGCGAGAGCGTGCCGGACGCACTGCTCAACCGTCTCGCGGAAGTCGGTTAGTTGACACGCGAGATTCTGGTGAGTTGCCGCAAAGACGGGCGCGCACTGTTTCGCCTGCCGTCGCCGGACGCCTTCTCGATCCTCACGGGCAGCAACGCCGTCTGCAACGAATGCGGCGCGGCCATCGCGGATGAGCGCGCCGAAGAAGTGACCGTGCCGACCTCTCTGACCACGACGCTCCTACAGGACGGCGCGTGGCTCTCGACGCACCTGCGCATGATCATCTCGAAACTCGGCGTTCCCGAAGAACAGATCGTCGCGCGCCACACCGGAGCGGCGGCGGGCGGTGAAGGCGAGGTGCGCCTGATGGCGAACGTCTGCGGCGAGGCGTTCCTCTTTCTCCTGCACGACGGCGACTGGACGACGGCGCAGGCTCGACGCGCGCTCAACGAACACGCCAAAAGCGAGAGCGAACATCTCGTGCTCGTCGCGACGGGGAAGATTCAGGATGACGCGCGACAACGCCTGCGCGAACACGCAAGGCGGCGCACGCAGGGCGGGCGCGAACTCGAACTGATTTTAGTCGAAGGCTTGGACTCGCTCGCCGCCGAACTTCAAACGGCATTCGAGCGCGTCGCCGCCAACGCCCTCTCGGAAGAGTTGTGGGAACTCGACACGAGCCTCGGCGTCAGCGCCGGGCAACTGCTCTCGACGCGCTTTCGCCTGATCCAACGTCCGGGCGCGCTCCGCGATCTGGCAGCCTCTGCCGCCGCCTCGATGTCGGGCAGCCTGCAATAGATTTCAGGTTTCAGGTTGCAAGTTCCAAGTTCGAAACCGGAAACCTTGAAACTTGGAACTTGAAACCTGAAGCTTGAAACCTGAAACTTGAAACTTATCTTGACAACCGTGAGGCGTGCGGGTGAATCTTACGTAGGTCTGCTCCCACAGACGCACCGCCGTCCCGAAGGATTTAACAAAAGAATGAAAACAGTTGCCGTCTCGTTGCTATTAGCCTTTGCATTCGTCCCCGCGAATTCGCAGGAACAGTCTGCTACACAGTCGCCGTCCCAGTTCAGCCGCCCGCGCCGCAGCCTCGAAGCGAACGCACCGTCGGCGCAGGAGCCGCAGCAACAGCAGGAACGTCAGACCGCGCCGCCCGCGCCCGTCCAAACTGCGACGCCGCAAATGCCCGCGGGCGTTTCGCCGGGCGCGCAGAAAGGGGCGAGCGCGCCCGCGCAGCCCGCCGCAAACGCGCCCGTGTCGTTGGCTCCGGTCGTCGTGCCGTCCATCGCCTTGAAGCCCGCGATGCCGATCAGCCCGAACAAGGTTCGCGCGCGCATACTCGAATCGCAACGCCTCTTGAAGACGCGCATCACACCGACCGCGCTCGGCGGGTCGCCCAATTTGAACTTCGTCACGCTCGCTGCGCTCGACGATGATTCCTCGCAGATTCACCTGCTGACGCTGGCGAAAGAAGTCTTCCTCAAGAAAGACACGGAATTGACGGTCGCCTCTTCGCTCGGCGGTTTCCTGCGCGTGCGCATCGTGCGTTCCAACTACGTCAACACCGCCGTCACCATCTCCGATCTGACCGGGCGGCAACTCGCGCCGCTGCTCGTCGAGTACCCGATTGAGAAGTTCGGCAGGTATCGCGAGACGGCCTATTACACCTCGGCGCACCCGGCGCTGCTCACGCCCGAACTCGTCAAGAACGGTCAACTCTACGTGCGCACGATGGTTGATCTGGCCGCCAAACGTCTGAAAGACAAAGGGCATCACATGACGCCCGAAGTGCTGGACATGGCCGAGCGCCTGTGTCTCGTTGAGCACGTTGACCACGAGCGTTTCCGCAAAGAGTCGCGCCTCGCACTCTTCAACGAAGTCTATGCGCTCTACGCGCTGAACGAACTCGACACCTACCGCTACTCCGTGAGCACCGCCGGGGCGGGCGGCATGGTGCAGATGATCCCCTGGACTTACCAGATGCTACGGCAGCGTTATCCGGCGGTCGGCCTCAACCCGGATTTCGTCCTCGGCATGCGCAATCACGGCAACGCGCTCGAAGCGATGCTGCTCTACATACGCGACACCTGGAGCGACCTCACCTTGAACGAGACAATCGCCGGCGCGCTTGCCACAGGCATCGCCACGCCCGCCGACCTGATCGCCGCCGGTTACAATTCCAACCCGGCCAAACTTGCCGGATACATCCGTCGCGGCGGCGCGGCGTGGCGCACGCTCATCCCGCGCGAGACGCAGATGTATCTACAGATTTATCAATCGCTGGAATCCGTGACGCCCATCAAGGCGCGCGCGAAGCAGCCGGAGAAAGTTCCGGCGACGGCGACATCAGTTCAGCCGTAAGCGTGCGGCGCGCAAGACGCAGAAAAGCGAACGGCGGTCGGGAATTAATTCCCGACCGCCGTTCGCCTTTTTAGTTCCCGTCCTTACTCAATCGCCATATTGCAAACTGTCGCGCAGCGGCAGGTCGGGCACGGCTTCGTCGCGCGAGCGGTCGGCGTATTGAAGTTTGTAGAGACGCCACTAGAGGCCGCGCAGCGTGAGCAACTCCTGATGCGAGCCCTGTTCGCGGATTTCGCCGTGATGGAGGACGATGATGCGGTCTGCGCGCTGGATGGTGGAGAGGCGGTGTGCGACGAGGATGGAGGTGCGGTCGCGCATCACG
>DASQDV010000825.1:0-5078 GCA_035633995.1 Pyrinomonadaceae bacterium
ACGCCTCCCCGAAGGCGTGCGCACGCGTCTCGCGCTGGAGAACGACGAGTACGCCTACAGCGCGGCGCAGATTCTCGAAGTCTGCCGCGCCGCGCGCGTGCCGATGGTCTTCGACGCGCATCACCACGTCTGCCGCGAGAAGTTGACGAGCTACGAAGACGAGAGCGTGGCCTATTATCTGGCCGCCGCGCGCGAGACATGGCCGGTTGCCGAATGGCAACTCGTACACATCTCCAACGGGCGCGAACGCTTTAACGACCGACACCACAGCGACTTCATCACCGAGATGCCTTCATCTTACGCGCGCGCCCCCTGGATCGAGGTGGAGGCGAAACAGAAAGAGCTGGCAATTGAGAAGCTGCGCGCCGGGTGGTTGGGCAACAAAATGAAAGAGTTGCGGCAGACGGCTTAACGCTCGGTCTGAGGTCTGAACGAATTGTGTGGCCTGCACGCCTTAGGAACGGTCAAATTGAGACTTGACAGTGAGGCTCACGATCAATAAGATTGCTTCCACTTGGTACAACTTAATAGGAAGCCTGTACACGCGCTTCTCTGACACTTGAGATGTGCCGCGTGCGTAGAGTCAAACACGTGACTCTCTACAGACGTTCAGGCGACTTAAGACGCCGCTTCCGCAAATTGAACCGGAGCTTTCCGGTTCGCGAAACCGCCCCGAACAGTTAAAACTGTCGGGGCGATGTCGTGTCTGCACGTCAAATCTCAGAACGCGCGCCTCTCAGCGCACATAAATCGGGTTCGAAATGATCCAGGGCTTCGCGTCGAGCGGCGCGGGCAGTTGCGGCAAATAGCAGACGACGCGATAGACGCCCGCCTCGTTCGTCGTCCACTCGTGCCGGGCGGCTTCTTGCGCTTCGCTCACCGTCTCGCCGTTCCTCACGACCACGATGCGACTCGGCACCGGAGTCTCAACACGCAAACGCACGCCCGCCGCGCCCGAACGCGCGATCTCGTCGCCCATCAGCTTTTGCTCCGCGCCGTTCGTCGCAGAGAAGCGAAAGCCGCTCGCGTCGCACAATATGTCGAACGAGACGTAGGCGTGCCCGCGCGCGAGTGCGGCGAGTAAATTCTGTTCGCCGAGCGGTTGGTTGCGTTCGACGAGGACGTGCGTGCGGACGATCTGAAAAGTGCGCTCGTAAGGGTCGAGCTTGATCTCAAACAGCGTGTGGCCTGCGAGGTCTTTGAGCGCGAGGCCGATGTTGGAGTGTGCGTCGTTGCCTGCGATGGCGACGACTTTGCGGCCTTCGCGCGCGGTCAGTTCGTCGAAGCGTCGCAGGTTGGCGTCGGGGTTTTGCGAGAAGCGCGTCCAGAGCAGGTGCGGGTAGCTGCGGTAAGACCAGAGGCCGTCGAAGAAAAGTTTGACGCGGTTGATGTGCGCGGCGTCGGCATGGAGGTTGTAAATTTCCATGCCGTCGAAGCCGCTCGCTTCGCGCCAGACGCGAAACGTTTCGGGGTGCGCGATGAAGACGAGTTCTCCGGCGGCCTTCGCGCGGTTGATGTTCTCTTGAATCGAAGAGGCCGCCGCTGCGGTGTCGTCGCCCTCTTTTGGCGTCGCTGCCGTTGCCGTCCCGCCGAACGTGAGCAGGCGATCTCCGGCGGATTCGCTCGTCTCGCTGCCCTGTACGAAGAGCGCGCCGCCGCGCATGCCTCGCAAAGTCAGCGCGCGCGTGTCGTAATCGCCGGACGGGTGCTCGGTCATCACGACGAAGGCGAGGCCATTTGCTTGCGCCGCGCGCTCGATCTCCGCGAACGTGCCCGCGCTGTGTCCGCCGAGAAACGAGTGGACGTGAATTACGCCTTTGTAGTCGGCATAGACGGGATCGGCGTCAGCGGAGCGGGCGGAGTTGAGTTCCTGAATTTTCGCGTCGAGGCGACCGAGTTGATAGCGCCGGTAGATGAAAGGCGTCTGCGACAAAAGCGCGACGGAGACGACGAGCAACGATAATTTCCAGAAGCGTCTCATCGTAGTCAGACGTGCGACCCGGCTCGCGCGCCCGGTATAGCGACTCGCCCCGGGCGCATCACCGCCAGCCGCTCTCTCATCTTCCGGCTCTCGCTTCAATCCGCGCTCTCGAAATCAACGGACGCGATGTGCTCCGAGATGCTGCGCCCGTAGACGGCGACGAGCACGTGTTCGGGATGATCCGTGTAAACGTCCAGCCCGGCGCGGTCGCGGAAGACGGCGACGAGTCCCAGGTCGTAAGAGCGCGGCAACTTCAACACGTCGAAGCCGACCGAGAAGCTCTCGATCTGCGGGATGAAACCCGGCAGACGCCTGAGCCGCGCCACGTGTTCCTCACGCTCGGCCTCGCTGGTTTCCGCGCGATATGTCCAGATGACGATGTGTGTAAGCATAAGCAGAATTCAGGAGTCAGAATTCAGGAGTCAGAATCAAAGAAGGCAGCATAACTCTTTCTTCTGAATTCTGACTCCTGAATTCTGTGTTCTCACTTGAGATATTTATCGAACCAGGCGACGGTGCGTTCGAGCGCGTCCTCGCGGTGGCGCGGTTCGCGGAAGCCGTGACCTTCGCGCGGGTAGCGCGCGAGCACGGTTTCGACGCCGCGACGGCGCAAGGCCATGTACATCTCTTCGGCCTGCGTGATGTGTACGTCGTTGTCGAGTTCGCCGTGAATGAAAAGCGTGGGCGTCTCGACCGCGCGCACGTAGCGCAGCGGCGACCAGCGCCACAGGAGATCATAATCGTCCCAGGGGAAGCCGCCAAACTCCGCGTGGATCAAATCCTGATACAAAGAGGTTGAGTAAAAACTGACGAGGTTCGAGACGGAGGCGCTCGCCACCGCCGCGCGGAAACGCGTGGTTTGCGTGATGATCCAGTTGGTCATAAAACCGCCGTAAGAGCCGCCCGTCACGCCCAAGCGCCCGCGATCAATCCACGCATAACGGCGCAGCGCTTCGTCCACTCCCGCCATCAGATCGCGATAGTCGCCGCCGCCCCACTCGCGCAGCGTCCCGTCGGAAAACTTCTGCCCGTAGCCGCTTGAGCCGCGCGGGTTGATGAACAGCACGGCGTAGCCGCGCGCCGCGTAAACCTGAAACGCCGCGTTGAAACCGTAACCGTACATGCCGTGCGGCCCGCCGTGAATGGCGAGGATGAGCGGGTAGCGCTCCGAGTCGCGGAAGCCGAGCGGCTTCATCAGCCAGCCCTGCACGCGCGTGTTGTCTGCGCTCCTGAAGTTCAACTCCTCCGGCGCGGAGAGCGCGAACGGGCGCATGAATTCCGTGTTGTGCGCCGCGACGAGCCTGATGCCGCCCGCGCGGTTTCGCGCCGACGGTGCGCTGACCCACACGGCTGTGGGAGCGAGCGGTTCGCTGATCGTCATGGCGAGCACGACGGGAACTAAAGCGTCGCCCGTCTGCGGCACAAACGGCGCGGCGCGGCGGCTGACGCTGAAACTACTGATTTGAAGTTGCGGCAGCCCGGCGGGTTGGGCAAGGGCGTCGGGCAGTTGCGATTCGCGCAGGAGCGGCACGGTGATGATCTGCCCGCCGTTTGCGGGAACGCGGTAGAGCAAAGTCGCGCCCCGGTTTCCGGCAAGGAAGAAGATGCCGCCGGAGTCGGGCGACCAGCGTGGATTGCGTGCGCGTCGGTCCTGCGCGGCCGTGAGTTCGCGCGCCTTCGCGCCGCCCGCCGCCGCGTCAATCACCCAGACGTGCGTGTCCTCTGCGACGCTGTCGATGGTCGTCACGTCGCGCGTCGTGGCGGTGTAGGCGATCCACTTGCCGTCGGGCGACCATGCGGGTTCATACTCGCAGCCGCGCGTCTCCGTGAGACGGCGCACGCGCCCGTCTGCGGTCGAGACGGCGAAGATGTCGGAGTTGTTGACGGCGTCGGGGTCTGGTTCGTGGTTCGAGAGAAACGCGATCTCTTCGCCGCGCGGGTTCCATGTGAGCGCGTGATCGTAATGCTGGCCGGAGGTGAGTTGGCGCGCGGCGGTCGCGGGTTCGTCCACGTCCACGAGCCAGACATGCGTGCGCAGCGCGTCGGAAAAGGCGGTGCGCGATTTGTACTGGATGCGATCAACGATGCGCGGGTCGTCGCGTCGCGCGCGCGCCTCAGTGCTCGACGCAGAAGCTGCGCCCGCAAAGTTCGCCGACTCTTCGGTCGCGTGGATGAAGGCGATGCGGCGGCCATCGGGCGACCACGCAAAGGACTCGCCTGCATATGGCAGGTGAAAGTTTGTAGAGCGGACGGCGGCGACGAAGCGCGGCTGCGGGCTTGCGCCGCGCGGCGACATCACCCAGATGCCGGACTGTTCGCCGCGCGCGCCGAGAAACGCGAGCCGCCTGCCGTCGGGCGACCAGCGCGGGCGCGAGACGTTCCACTCGCCGCTCAAGACTTGCTGCGGCAACGGCCTCGCCTGCGGCGGCACGGCCACCACGCGCTCGTCGGGAAGTTGCGCGCACCAGAGCGCGGAGCGCGTGGCGTTGCCGTCAATGGTCGAGAGCGTGTAACAGACCGTGCTCCCGTCGGGCGCAACCTGCGCGTCGCCAACGGACGCGACGCGCAAGGTATCGGCAGGCGTCATCCCGCGCTGCTGCGCAGCGACAGAGATTGCCGAAAGGATTAAGCAAAAAAGCGCGAGGTGTAAGCGAAAAGTTTTCATGGCGTCGTTCGCGAAGTTTCATTCAAAATCGTCTGCAAAGTTTCATTCAAAAGTTGCCATGCGCGGCGGACGTGTGCTTCGGTCGTGCGGATGTTGCCGACGGCGAGGCGGAGCGTGAACGCGTTGTTGAGGCGCGTGTGCGAGATGAAGATGGAGCCGGTCGAGTGGGCGGCGTGCATGAGTCGTTCGTTGAGTGCGTCGAGGCGCGCGGCGCGGGCGGCGTCCGTCCGGCCTTCTTTGGAGGGGCGTGCGCGGAAGCAGACGACGCTCAGGGGAACGGGCGCGAGCAGTTCCCAGTCGGGGGATGCTTCGACCCACGAGGCGAAGAGGCGCGCGAGGCGACAATGTTCGCGAATGCGCGCGGCGAGTCCTTCGTGGCCGAAGTAGCGGAGGATCATCCAGAACTTGAGCGCGCGGAAGCGGCGACCGAGT
>DASQDV010000826.1:0-2193 GCA_035633995.1 Pyrinomonadaceae bacterium
CGTTCGGGCGCGAGCAGTTCGATGAAGGTGGCGGCGCGTGCGGGCGTGCGCCCCGCGAGTTGCGTTTCGAGTTGACCGTCTTTGAGCGTGAAACTGCGGGCGAGTTCGTCGAACGCTTCGTTGTAGAAACCGGCGGCGACGAGCGCGTTTGCCAGTTCGTAATCGAGCGTCGGGAAGCGCCCGTACTGGCGCGCGAAGCGCAGCGCGCGTTCGGCTTCGAGCGGCAGCTTGCCGGCGACGAGCGCACGCGCCAGAGCGATCTGCGCCCAGGTGTAACGCGGCTCTATTTTCACGGCCTGTTCGGCTAAGGCCAGCGCGCGCGGCGTCTGGCCGTGCGCCGCATACCAGTAGGCCGAGCCGGTGAGCAGCAACAAATTGCGCGGTTCAGCCGTCAGTGCGGCTTCGAGTTCGCGCTCCGCCTCTTCGCGTTTGCCCGCGTCGAAAAGCGCGAGCACTATCCCCGTGCGCGCCGAAATGTTTCGCGCGTCCGAGGCGAACAACTCGCGGTAGAGCGCGAGCGCGTCTTCGGGTTTGCCGGTCGCGCGGCGCAAGTCCGCCAGACTGTGGCGCGCCGGGGTGGACTTCGGATCGAGTTCGACGGCGCGCGCGTATTCCGCCGCCGCCTCGTCCAGACGCAGCGCGAGACGATGCGCCGCGCCGAGAGCCTGATGCGCAGAGGCGAGATTCGGCTGGAGCGCAATCGCGGCTCGCGCCACGCGCGCGGCCTCGTCCGCCTGTTCGACGCTGATGTAAAACGCTGCGAGGGCGAGCAGGCGTTTGGCGTCTGTGGCCGCCGACGGCTCGATCAAGCGCGCGAGTTCGAGCGCGGCGGCAGTCTGCCCGCGCACGAACAGGTTGGCGGGCAATTGCGAAACGATCTCGTAATATAACTTGTCGGACATGTCCGGCGGCGCGAGCGCGACGGCCTGTTTGAAGAGTTGGATTCCGCCCACCGCATCATTCGTCTGCAAACGCTCGTCGCCCAGAGCCGCGTGCGCGCTGACCAATTGCTCGGTCGCGCGCGTCTTCAAAGACGACTGCGGGTTGGCCTCTATGAATGCGCGCAAAGGCGCGATGCGCTCGGCCACCGGCAGCTTGAGCAACGCTTCCAGTTCCGCCCTGAGCGTCGCCTCGTCGCCCTTCGCCGCGCGCCCCTTCGCGGGCGGCTGCTGCTGTGCCCCCCTGCCCGCCGCCCTCTTCTGCGCGACGACAGAGCCGACGGCGACGGCGGCGCAAAGGATTATCAAACAGAGTTTCGAGATCGTCTTTTGTATCTTCATAACAAACTTTTAATTCTTCTGTCGGGGCAAAGGTTTACATCAAAGTTTTTACTTCCCGCTCAACCCTTCGGTGAGCACGCGCCCGACAGAGTTGCTCGGCGCCTGGATGCGTAGAATCGAGGCGAGCGTCGGGGCGATGTCGGCGGGCGTCGAGCTTTGCGCGTAACGACCTGCGACGACGCCCCGACCCATGATGATGAGCGGGACGTGCGTGTCGTAAGAGAAGGGCGAGCCGTGTGTCGCCGGGATCGGGTTCGCGCCCTCGCTGAAATATTTGAAAGGCTCCTGCACGAGGATCACGTCGCCGCTGCGGCGCGGGTGAAAGCCGTGCAGGACGCGGCGCGCAATCGGATCGGCAGCCGAGATGCTGCCCGTCTCAAGTTGCGTGCGCGTGAAGGCGCGGTTGATGCCCGGCACGGTCAGCACGGCCTCCAACACCACGCGCTCGATCTCTTCGCGGTTGATGCCGTCGCGCTTCAAGGCGACGGTGTTGAAGAAGATGTTGGCGTTGTACAGAGGCTCGGAGATGTAGTCGGCGGTCGAATCCTTCGCCTCGTCTTTGCGCCCGAAGCGTGCGCGGACGGCGTTGCGAGCGGCGTTCATAATGTCCGTGTTGCCGATGCGCCCGCCCGTCAACCCAAGCGCAGAGGCGTGTTCGGGGATGGGCGCGACGCCATGATCGGCGGTGAAGACGACGATAGTGTTCTGCAAGCCGACTTTCGCGTTGACGAAATCGAGGAGCGCGCCGATCTGCGCGTCCGTCCTGAGCGTGATGTCCATCGCCTCGTGGCTGTACGGCCCGAAGCGGTGGCCGACGTAGTCGTTCGCGGAGAAACTGACGGAGAGCACGTCCGTATCCGCGTCGCGCCCCAGATTTTCGTTCTCAATCGCCGCCTGCGCGAAGCCGACGAGC
>DASQDV010000827.1:0-1694 GCA_035633995.1 Pyrinomonadaceae bacterium
CGCGACGAATTCGCGCAGCGATTGCAGCGGCGTGTAATCGCCCCACGCGCCCTTGATATGCAGCAGCAGCGGGACGAGGACGGGACGCGCTCCGGCGCGACGGTCGAGCGCGCGCAAAGCGTAGTAGCCCGGCCAGTAATAAAACTCGTTGATGTGCGTGAGCAGCGGCGTCACGACATCGTCCGCGTCCGCGCGTTCGCCGAGGGTTTCGAGCGCGATGCAGGCGGCGACGACGTTTGTGCCGCGCGCGATCTCGATCAGATCGCCGGTCGAGTATTTTTCGTCGCGCAATACCTCGACGCCCTTGCGGAAATATTCGTGATGCCGCAAATCCGAGGGGCGCGAAGTCTGCTGGTAGTGCGAGTCCATCGCCCACGCCAGCGCGTACACGCTCGTCTCGTCAACCGTATTCGCGTCCGGCGCGGTCGGCGCACCGGCGGAAGGCTGGAGAGAGTCGGCGGCGGTCTCAGCGGTGGTCGCAAAGGAGAGTGCATCGGCAACGGGATCGCTCGCGGCTGTCTCAATCGTCTGCGGTTGCGCCGCTGCGTCGTCTTCAAGCGGCGATTCGACCTGCGCGCTGATATGCGCGGTGGACGAAGGCTCCACTTGTGTTGGCGATAGCCGGGGCGTGGACGGTCGCAACTCCTGTTGTGTTTGTTCGCGCCTGAGGCGTGCGAGCGCGCGCGCGAGATACGCGACGGTGCCCACCGAAAGCAGGCACAACAGGACGAGTCCGGCGATGATCAATTGCGTCATGGGGCAGCGTCTTTATTTCAAGGACGAAGGGCTAGCGCGACAAGGCGTGTTCCGCAGGTCGAGCGGCGATGTTAGCACAGGGAAGGGATGAAGGATGAGGGATGAGAGGTGAATCAGAAAAGCATTCGAGCCGCATCACCGGCTGTGTTCTGATCCATTCCTCATCATTCATCCTTTGTCCCTTTTTTATCCCGGTATCGAAGGCACATCGAGTCGGAGATCGGGTTCGTGGTGGATGAAAGTGACTTGCAATGCGCCCTTGATCTCGGATTGCTGCTGCGGCGATTCGCACGCGCCGTCCACGTGTCGCTGTTGCCAATTCGTTATCAACTCGCGGCTCTCGGCGCTGAGACGCAAGCCCGTCGCCGCGAGCGCGTTCGACAGTTCACCGAGGCGGCGGGCGGGCAACTCGAAGATGATGCTGAGCGACAGGTTGGAGAACATACGGAAGTCGAGGAGGCTCGCGTCGCTCTTGGTAAACGCTTCGCGCACACGCGAGATCATCGCGTGCCGGTCGTCGCGCGTGAAGCCTTCGAGCCTGAGAAAATCCTGAGTCAAGAATTTACCGCACGCGTTGTTCGGGCGACGCTCGCACGTGCGGTATGCCGGTTGCGCTGCGCCGCGTGTGCGGAGAGATAGTTCGCGCTCGCGTTGGACGCGGGGTAAGCCAGCCTGAGAAGGCGTTTTGCCGACGCCCTACTTGCCCGCGCGCCAACTCGTCCCGTCCGTGTAATCTACGCGGACGACGCGCGCCGCCGCGTACTCTGTGGCGGGCGGCTTGTAAGACCAGTTCTTGAGCCGCACCGCTTCGCCGGGGCGAATTTCCTGCTTGCCGCGAAACGTGTGGCGCTTCTGCACTTTAGTTTGCTGCTGGTCTTTGAAGAAGACGTATTCCCATGTGACCGACTTCACGGTCTTCGAGCCGGTGTTGCGAAAGA
>DASQDV010000828.1:0-2178 GCA_035633995.1 Pyrinomonadaceae bacterium
GGCGGCGCGTTGGGTCCGGCTTTAATGTCGTCCGCGCCGAACAGCATCGCGATGACGGAGTCGCTGCTCTCGCCGTCGGCGCGCGGCTGCGTGCTGGCTTGAGGCTGCGCGGGAGCCGCAGTCGGCGCGGTGGTCTGGGCTGTGGGCGTGTCGGCGGCGGTGGCGGCAGCGTCGTCGGATGTCGTGTCCTGCGCCGGGTTTTGGCGGGAAGTTTCAGTAGTCGTCTGCGTCTGCTGCTGCGGCGCGGCGGGCGGGTTGTTCGGCCTGTTGCCGCGCGACATGAGTAACGCGACGAGCGCGAATCCGAGAAGCGCTGCGATGACGCCCACTATCAGAGTCTTCTGCTGGTTTCTTCTGCGCATGTCACCTTAACTTTACTACGCCCGCCGCGCGATAGGCGACGACGGGCGTGTGTGGACGATTCAGGTTTTATTTCGGCGCGCGAGGCGTGGACACTTTTCAGGATTGGGACGGCGGGAGGTTGACGAGTTCGTTGATGCGCGCGCGCACCGTGCTCGTCAGCAGGCTCACTTCCTCCGCGTTGTAGTTGGCCGCGCGGAAGGCATCGCTGAGTTGCTGGTCGCTCAGGCGCGAGAGCAACGCCGCGATCCACTGCACGTCGCCGACCGAGATGTCTTCGAAGATGTCCTGCTTCTTGCCGCCGTAGTGGAAGAAGACCTTATCCTTGTGAACGTGATCGATGAACTTCGAGTCGGCGTAGTCTTCCGGGTTGTTGCGGCTGCGCTTGAGCGCCCAGAGCGGCCCGCTGCCGACCTTGCCGAACGTCGCGCCGAGGTCGCTGACGATGTATTGCAGTTCGCTCTGCCCGTCGGGGGTCACCACGTGGAGAATCCCGTTGTTGTCGTCCTTGATGTCCCAGTTATTCAAGAGGAGCATCATCACTTTCAAGCCCTGTAGCTCGCGCTTGCCGGAGAAAGGGTTCTTGTCCCACAGCCAGGGATCGAGCCGCTTCACGTCCTTCGAACGCCCCTCGAACCTCACATTTTCATATGTCCCTTTCGGCGTGCCCGCGATGGTCACAGTCGGCGCAAGGTAGGTGAGTTCCGTCGCGTAGCCCACCGCCCAGAGCAGGCGCACGGCGGCGGTTTCCGATTGCGCCTCGCGGCTGACCTTCGCCACCCACTCGCGCCCCGCCGCATCTTTCACGCGATACTTCTCGGAGAAGCCGCCCTTAACTTTCTCGATCAGCGTGACGCGCGACAGGTCGGGTTTTCCCGCCTCGCCGCCCGAACCGTTCAGCAGATCGCGCGTGGTGATGTCCGCAGGTTCACGCCACATGACGGGCGTGCCCTCAGGCATCGGCTTCGGAGCCTTTTTTTCCGATTTTTCTGATTTGTCCGATTTTTTCTGGACGGCAAACGCCGTCGTCGAAAGTCCGAGCGCGATGATGACGAAAGCCATCGCCAAAGCGCTCAATTTATCTTGTCGAAACATGCAACAACACCTCTCCGGCAAATGAATTTTGACGCACGCAGCCTAAAGCTGTACGTCCATAAAATACTGCTGGCTATCAAATCGCTCTCCGCCCTCGGCGACCGGGATACGCTCGTAAGAGCCGTCGGGCAAAAGCCTGCGCGCCTTGACGTTGTCGCGCAGGTAGGCGGCCAGCACGACATCCTTCAAGTGACGCCGCAAGCGCGAGTCTTCAACGGGCGTCACGACCTCGACGCGCCGGTTCAAATTGCGCGGCATCCAGTCGGCGCTGCCCGTGTAGAGTTCCTCCGCGCCGCCGTTGGCGAAATAGAAGATGCGGCTGTGTTCGAGGAAACGACCGACGACGCTGCGCACCGTGATCGTCTCCGAAAGTCCTTCGACGCCGGGGCGCAGCATACAGATGCCGCGCACGATCAAGTCTATCTCGACGCCCACCTGCGATGCCTCGTAAAGCGCGTGAATGATTTCGATGTCGGCCAAGCGGTTGATCTTGATCATCATGCGCGCGGGTCGCCCGGCGCGCGCGTGCTCGGCCTCGCGGCGGATAAGCACCAGCATGCGTTCGCGCATGTTGACGGGCGCAACCAGCAGCCGCCGGTACTCTTTCTGCCGCGAATAGCCGGTCAGGTAATTGAAGAGTTCGGAAGCGTCCGCGCCGATCTCCTCGTCGGCGGTGAAGAGGCCGAAGTCCGTGTAGGCGCGCGAGGTGTCGGGGTTGTAGTT
>DASQDV010000829.1:0-4171 GCA_035633995.1 Pyrinomonadaceae bacterium
CGAGACGTTGTCGGCCAGACGGTCGGCCAGCGTCATGCGCGCCGCGTCCTCCTCGTTGACGTTGCGCGAGACGCGCTGGCGCAGCATCTCGTCTGTGCGCCGCAGGCGTTCGGAGATGGCGCTCACCATTTCCAGCGCCACGTCCGGGTTTTCGCGCACGAACCGCAGGAAGTCTTCGCGCGCGAGCACGGCGAGTGTCGCCTGCTCGACGACGGCGGCGTTGGCCGAGCGCGGCTTGCCGTCGATGATCGCCATTTCGCCGAAGAAGTCGCCGTCGCTGAGTTCGGCGAGCGTCAACTTTTCGCCCTCGCCGTCGTGGATGTAGATGCGCACGCGCCCGCCTTCGATGAGGTAGAGCGCGTCGCCCGGGTCGTCGAGCTTGAACAGGAGCGTCCCCGCCGCAACTTCGCGCACCCGCATCATATCGCGCAACACGCGCGCCGCCTTGTCGTCCAACGAAGCGAACAGCGGCACGGAACGCAAAGACTCAATCGTCATCACCTGCGAAGCGTTAGCCATGTTTTTCACCTCCGGTGGAACTAAACGATGAACGGAAGACAGTCCGTTGTCCGTCGTCAATTGTCAGTTGCCTGTGGTTATCATGCCGGTTACTAAAGAAGGGTTTTGAACAACTGACAGCGGACGACCGACAACGGACAGCTTTTAATTCATCGTTTCCACCTTTCCGTCTTTCATCTGAATGGTGCGGTTGGCGAACTGTGCGGCGAGGTCGCGGTCGTGTGTAACCATCAGGACGGTCAGCCGGTCGTGCGCGACCATCTCTTTGAGGAGCGAGAGGAGTTCGCGCGCGCGGGTCGAATCGAGGTTGCCGGTCGGCTCGTCGGCCAGCAGCACGCGCGGGCGATTGGCGAGCGCGCGGGCGATGGCGACGCGCTGCTGCTCGCCGCCCGACAGTTCCGACGGGCGATGTCGCGCCCGCTCGCCCAGGCCGACGCGTTCCAGCAGTTCCGTGGCGCGCGTCTCCCTTTCGCGCCCGGCGAGGCCGCCGAAGGCGAGCGCGAGTTCGACGTTTTCGGCGGCGGTCATCGTCGTGATGAGGTTGAAATTCTGGAAGATCATCCCGACCGAACGCCTGCGGTAGCGCGCCATCTCGCGCTTCGTAAACGGCGCGAGCGAGCGCCCATCGAAGACCACTTCGCCCGCCGACGGGTGATCCAGCCCGCCGATCAAATTCAGCAACGTTGACTTGCCCGAACCCGATGTGCCGAGCAACGCCACAAACTCGCCTTCTTCAACCGACACCGACACGCGATCAAGCGCCACCACCGTCGTCGTGCCCATCTGGTAATGCTTGGAAACTTCCTGTGTCTCGATCAGAGAGTGGTTCATACTAAATAATTGTCCGTTGTCTGTCGTCAGTTGCCTGTGGCACTCACGCAAGTTGCTAAAGATGGTTTTGAACAACTGACTACGGACGATTGACAACTGACTAATCAGAAAGCCGTCGCGTGCAAATAACACGCGACGGCTCAAAAATTCAAGTCGCCCTTCGCTTCAAACAACGGACAACTGACGACGGACAACTGACAAATTTCAGACCTCTTTGTATTCCGAATCGACATCTTCGTCGGCGAAGGCGACGCGGTAGTTGGGCGACTGTTTCTGCTTCGTGATGAGCAGGTCGTCTTTGGTCTTCAACAAGTCGGCGCGGTTGTAGACGGAGAGTTCGAAGTTGTAGCCGTGCGTGATGGCGTCTTTCGGGCAGGCTTCGACGCAGTAGCCGCAAAAGATGCAGCGCCCGTAGTCGATGTTGTAGACCTCGGCGAATCGCTCATCTACGCCCGTGCGCTCTTCGGGCGCGCGCGGGTCGTCCGCCGCGATGATGTAGATGCAATCGGACGGGCAGGCCGCCGCGCACAGGAAACAGGCGACGCACTTCTCGCGCCCCAGTTCGTCCACGTGCAGGAGGTGCTGGCCGCGATAGCGCGGCTGCATCGTCACCGGCTCATCCGGGTATTGCACCGTCCACTTCTCCTTCGGGATGTAGGAGAAAGTCACGCTCATGCCCTTGATGATCGCCTTCGTGTTTTCGATGACATCGCTGATGATGGACATAAAAACCTCTTAGAGAAAACAGAATTCAGCATGCAGAAGTCAGAATATAAATCATTCGCGCGGGATCGGCTTTCTTCTGATTCCTGAATTCTGTTTTCTGAATTCTGCTTTCTGAATTCTGTCTTCTCAATTCTGCCTCAGATCAATTCCAGTTGACTGAAGAAATAACTGATCTCAATGCGCGCGTTCTCTTCCGAGTCGGAGCCGTGCACGGCGTTTTCGCCGATGGAGGTGGCGAACTCTTTGCGGAGCGTCCCCTCGTCGGCTTTGGCCGGGTCGGTCGCGCCCATCAAATCGCGCCACGCCTTGACCGCGCCCTGCTTTTCCAACGCCAGCACGACGCACGGCGCGCTCGACATGAACTCCGTCAACTCGCCGAAGAAAGGGCGCTCGCGGTGCACCGCGTAGAAGCCTTCCGCCTCTTTGCGCGTCATGTGAATCAACTTCATCCCGCGCAGTTTGAAACCGCTGTCCGTGATGCGCTGGATGATGCTGCCCGTCTTCCCGTTGCGCACCGCATCGGGCTTGATGATTCCGAATGTTAAATTTCCGATTTGTTCCGACATGTTCTCTAAAAGATACCTTTCACAAGTTTTCGTTTAATTCTCTTGCGGCGGTTTGCCGTTGCGCGACTCACGCACGATGTCGATTAAAGCATCCAACCGCTGCTCCGTGTGCGCCTGTTGTGATACTAACTCGGCCATTTTGGTCGTGAGGTTAGCCATCGCTTCCTCCGTCCGAATCTGCGCGTCGGCGAGCGCGGCGATCTTGCGTTCGGAGTTGGCCTGTGCCTCCCGCAACTCGTCTATCCCATCATCGTGACTACGCACCAACTCGACGAGAGTGTTCAGCCGCGCATCCGACTCGCGTGAAGACTGCGCTAGCGCATTCAGCCGCTCGTTTTGCTGGCGCGCCACCTGATTATGCTCGCGCGCCACTTGCAAAAGTGAACTTAGCTGCTCGTCCTGCCGGTGTGCCACCTGATTGTGTTCACGTGCCACTTGCAGGAG
The DNA here is from genome assembly GCA_035633995.1 of Pyrinomonadaceae bacterium. GTDB lineage: Bacteria > Acidobacteriota > Blastocatellia > Pyrinomonadales > Pyrinomonadaceae > JAIVJZ01. The sequence goes on from DASQDV010000829.1 coordinate 3,087, forward strand.
CGAACTGAGTTGCTCGTCTTGTCGCTGGTTGACCTGATTGTGTTCGCGCGCCACCTGTAGCAACGAAGCGACGATCTCTTCCATCCGTGAGAGCCTATCTTCGCCAGCCATCACGTTATCCTTTCGTTAAGCGGATACGGTCGCGCCGAGCGCGTCGCGCATGGCCGTGCCGATGTCCGCAGGCGAATGGACGACGCGGATGCCGGCGGCTTCGAGCGCAGACATCTTCTCGGCTGCCGTGCCTTTGCCGCCCGCGATGATCGCGCCCGCATGTCCCATGCGGCGTCCCGGGGGCGCGGTCTGCCCGGCGATGAAGGCGACGATGGGCTTCGTCACGTGCTCTCTGGCGTAGGCGGCGGCTTCTTCCTCTGCCGTGCCGCCGATCTCGCCGATCATGACGATGCCTTCGGTTTCGGGGTCGGCTTGAAAGAGCGCGAGCGCGTCCGTGTGCGTCGTGCCGATGACGGGGTCGCCGCCGATGCCGATGGCGGTTGACTGGCCGAGTCCGAGCGCGGTCAACTGCCCGACCGCTTCATACGTCAGCGTCCCCGAACGCGAGACGACGCCGACGCGCCCCTCTTTGTGGATGTGGCCGGGCATGATGCCGATCTTGCACTTGCCGGGCGAGATGATGCCGGGGCAGTTCGGCCCGATGAGCCGCGTGCCTTTGCCTTCGAGGAAACGCTTCACGCCGATCATGTCGAGTGCGGGGATGCCCTCCGTGATGCAGACGACGAGCGGCACGCCTGCGTCTGCGGCTTCGAGTATGGCATCTGCCGCGAAGGGCGGCGGCACGTAGATGATCGAGACGTTTGCACCCGCCTCGCGGACGGCCTCCGCAACGGTGTTGAAGACGGGGATGCCTTCGTGCGTCGTGCCGCCTTTGCCCGGCGTCACGCCGCCGACGACATGCGTGCCGTATTCCACCATCTGCTTCGTGTGGAAACTGCCCTCTTTGCCCGTGATGCCCTGCACGACGAGGCGCGTGTTTTTATCAACCAGAACGCTCAAAGGTGTCTGCTCCTCAAGGTGTTATTTAATTAACTTCGGAATGACCGCGCAGTATAGCACGCCGTCAGCATGAT
>DASQDV010000830.1:0-3641 GCA_035633995.1 Pyrinomonadaceae bacterium
GGTTTACTTCGGGCGTGGAGGGCGGGGCGGCTCCTTAAAGCCTCTTTTTGGCTCTGCGTTCGGAAAAACGGCGCAGCATTTGCGGCAGCAAGAGCGACGTTTGCACGACCGAGCCGGTCGTAAAGCGGCGCGCGAAGCCGCGAAACAGTTTTGCCGCGCCGGGCGTGTAGTTGAACCACCAGAGGTCGTGGAGGCGTGCGAGGCGATTGACGTGGATGTGCTGCGCCGAGACGAGTTCGAGTAGCCCCGCGCGCCCGTGCGTGCGCCCGATGCCGGAGAGTTTCACGCCGCCCCACGGCGTCTGCGCGATGCCGTGCGTGTAGAGCACTTCGTTGACCATCACCGTGCCCGCTTCCAGACGCTTCGCCACGCGCTCGCCCCGCCGGATGTCGCCCGTCCACACGCTCGCCGTCAGGCCATAGGGGCTGTCGTTGGCGCGCGCAATCGCTTCTTCTTCCGTCTCGAAAGTCATGAGCGGCAGCACCGGCCCGAACGTCTCTTCGCGCATCAACTCCATCGTGTGATCAACGCGGTCTACGACCGTCGGCTCGTGAAATGAACCTTCCTTTTTTTCGCCGCGCCCGCCGCCCGCGAGCACGCGCGCACCGCGCGCGACCGCGTCGCCGATGTGCGCCTCTACGATCTCGCGTTGACGCGCGCTCGACATCGCGCCGATGTCCGTGCCCTCGCGCGTGCCCGCGTCCTGCCTGAGCGCACGCGTCAGTTCCACCACTCGCGCCGTAAATCGCTCTGCGATGCCCGCCTGCACGTAGCAACGCTCGACCGACGCGCACGCCTGCCCCGCGTTTGCGAACGCGCCCCACACCGCCGCTTGCGCCGCCGCCTCCAAATTCGCATCCTCAAACACGATCATCGGGTCTTTGCCGCCGAGTTCCAGAACACACGGGATGAGTTTGCGCGCTGCCGCTTCGGCCACACGCCGCCCCGTCGCCACGCTCCCCGTAAACATGATCTTGTCAACGCCCGATTCGATCAACGCAGCGCCCGTCGCTCCCGCGCCCGTCACGACCGTCAGGAGTCCTTCCGGCAACCCCGCGCGACCGAACACCTCTCCGATCTTCACGCCGACGAGCGGCGTCAATTCGCTCGGCTTCAAGACCACCGCGTTTCCCGCCATCAGAGACATCACGACTTCGCCGAGCGGGATCGCCCACGGAAAATTCCAGGGCGAGATGATGCCGACCACGCCGAGCGGCTTGTACGTGATGTGCGACGAGCGACCCATCAAAGCGTACTGCCCGATGCCTATACGCTCGGGCTTCAAGAGTTGCCCCGTGCGGCGCGCGAAGAACTGCATCAGGTCGAGCGTCGGCACGATCTCCATCATCAACGCTTCGGTCGCGGGCTTCCCCGACTCGCGCGAGATCAATTCCGCGATGGCGTCCATCTCGTCGAGCAACGCCGAGCGCGCTCTGAGCACGACGCGCCCGCGCTCCGCGTAAGACAACGCGCCCCACGCCCTCTGCGCCGCCCGCGCACGCTCCACCGCCTGCGCCACTTCGCCGGCAGTTGCCACCGGAACGCGTCCCACCTCCGCGCCCGTCGCCGGGTCGTATGAGATGATCATCTCCGCACGCTCTGCTGCGCGCCGCTTGGTCGCTTCTTGAATTTGAGTCGCCATAGGATTTTTCAACCGTCGTTTGCTGCTCCTGCGAGGTGCGGCAAATTATCATCCGAAAACAGGTTTCAGGGAAGCGTCGAAGAGCGCACGCGCGTCGCGGGTCTTCATGCAGCGCGGGTCTTCATGTGGCCGTGCCTCTTCGGTTACAATGCCCCCTATCAAATCAACACACTCATCGTTTCCGAAGGAGAGACCGTATGCCACGACCACAACTCGCGGAGTTTATGCGGCGCATGGAGCCGGATTCCATCGCCATCATTGCGAGCGCGCGCGAAGCCAACCGCTCGAACGACACGGATTATCGCTACCGGCAGGATTCCGACTTCTTCTACCTGACGGGCTTCAACGAACCCGAAGCCATCGCCGTCGTCGCGCCCTCGCATCCCGAACACAAGTTTATGCTTTTTGTGCGCCCGCGCGACCCTGAGCGTGAAATCTGGGACGGGCGACGCGCGGGCGTCGAAGGCGCGATCAAAGAGTACGGCGCGGACGCCGCGCACACCTTTCAGGAGTTCAGAGATAAACTCGCGGAACTGCTCGACGGCCCTCAGACTCTCTATTACAAACTCGGCGCGAACGCCGAACTCGACGACATGATCGTGCGCACGCTGAGGAGTTTGCGCGCCAACCCGCGTACGGCCAAGCACGCGCCCGACCGCATCATCGAACCGGGCACGCTGCTGCACGAGATGCGCCTTATCAAGTCGGAAGAGGAGATCGCGCTCATGCAGCGTTCGGCGGACATCGCGGCGGAGGCTCACGTCGAAGCGATGAAAGCCGCGCGACCGGGCATGAAGGAATACGAGATCGAGGCGCTCATCGAGCACATCTTTCGCCGTCACGGCGCGGCGGCTCCCGCCTACACTTCAATCGTCGGCGCGGGCGCGAACGCCACCGTCCTTCACTACATACAGAACGACGGGACGCTCAAAGACGGCGAACTCCTCCTCGTCGATGCGGGCGCGGAATATCAGGGCTACGCCTCCGACATCACGCGCACCTTCCCCGTCAACGGTCGCTACAGCGAGGCGCAGCGCGACGTGTACGAACTCGTGCTCAAGGCGCAGATGTCCTGCGTCGAGATGGCGCGTCCCGGTGTGACGATGGACGAACTCAAAAAGCATTCGATTGAAATTCTGACCGAAGGCATGGTGCGGCTCGGACTCCTTCAGGGCGAGCCGGAGAAGTTGATCGAGGAAGAGAAGTACAAGCAGTTTTACATGCACGGACTCGGCCACTATCTCGGCCTCGACGTGCACGACGTAGGGCCGTACTACTCCCGCGACACGAGACAGGGGCGACCGCTCTCACCCGGCGTCGTCATCACCGTCGAACCCGGCATCTACATCGCCGCCGACACACAGAACATCCCCGAAAAGTATCGCGGCATCGGCATCCGCATCGAAGACGACGTGCTCATCACAGAATCGGGCAACCGCGTCCTCACCACCGCCGCGCCCAAACAGATCGAGGAGATCGAACAGTTGATGGCGCGCTGAACTTCCAACGTCAGCCGGAATCGGGCTTGTGCTTGAGGAGAAGACCGAGACGACGATTACTTGCACACGGTTTGAGAGTTAAAAACTGTCAAAAAATCTTGCCATGGGAAGCTTTAAGGTTTACAGTGGTGAAAACATGGAGCCGCCCGCTGTGTTGTTAGCCCTCGCAGGCAGTATCGAAAGGAGAGAGCTATGCGGTTTCGTTTATCACTCATCGTCGTCTCCACCCTCCTCTTTGCCACCTCTTGTAATAACAAGACCAAGATCACAGACAATAAAGTGGACTTGGAGGTGACTGTCGGCGGCGTTCGCGTCACTACCGACATTAACAGCAAAAAAGAAGCTGAAGAACTAGAAAAACAAATCGAAGCACTTACCCAGCAGATCGAAGCGCTAAGGTCGCAACTCGCCGCTAAAGACACCCTTCTAGCCGATGAGATCAAAAAATTACATGAGCAAATGGAAAGCCTGATGGAGCAAAATCAGAAGCTCACCGGACG
>DASQDV010000831.1:0-2207 GCA_035633995.1 Pyrinomonadaceae bacterium
CAGGAATGGCGGCAGGGCCGCTCACGTGCGTGGCTTCGAGAACGCGGTGACGCGGGAGTCCGCCGTCGTGATCCATGTCGAGCGGCGGCTGCGGGGCGCGATGCCCGGCCTGCGCCGCGACGTAGAACGGATAACCTTTGACGGGGGCCGTCGGCATCGGCGGCATCGGTTTCTTCGGGATCGGGACGATGGCCGGGTTGGGCGTGCCGCCCGCGATCTCGGCGTCGGGGAGATTACGATCCGGCGTGCCCGCTTCGAACACGTCGTGCGCGCGCCAGAGTTCCCACATGCCCTGCGCGAAGTGGGGATAGAGGTGGCAGTGGAAGATCGAATCGCCGACCGTCAGGTTGCGGTTGCCCGATCCGCCGTAGTTGATCTCGTAGGTGAACGCGCCGCCGGGTCCGATGGTTTGCGAATCGAGATAGGTCGAGCCGTCTTCGCGCGATTCGTGCAGCCACTGGTGTGCGTGCAGGTGGAAGACGTGCGTTTCTTTCGGCCCGGCGTGCAGATTGCGGAAGCGCACGGGGTCGCCCATGTAAGAGTGGTGGACGTTGGAAGGATCGTCCGGGTAGAGAGCTTCGACGGCTTTGCCCGTCGAGTCTTTCCTGACGTTCATCGCCGGGTCGCCGTTCGCCCACGACTCAAGGAAGAACTCCTCGAAGGCGCAATCGGGACAGTTGGCGGCCGGGCCGACCTTCTTTTTGACGGCCAGCACTTCCGCGCCCAAGCCGCCCGAACCGTAGTTGACGGCGAAGCCGTCGCGGACGCCGTGAAAGAGTTCCTGATTGAGTTCGGGGAACGCCTGCACGGTCTTGGTTTCGTCGTGGAAGAGAACTGTGAATTCGCGGTACGCTTCGCCGCACGTGCCGGAGGGCGGCGCGTCGCCGCAGTTCTCGCTGACGTTCGTGATGATCCCGTTGAGATAGGAATAGATGATCTCGTTCGATGCGTTCAGCATGTTCAGGATCGGCTGGTTGTCCGTGCCGAGCTTGTCGTAGCTGATCTTGGGCGTGCCGTTCGGGTTCGTGCCAATCGTGACGGACTGCAACTGCGCCGCCGTCACCTGCGAGCGATACCATTTCGAGCCGCGCGGCTGGACGTTGACCGAGCCGAAGAGGCCGAGGTCGAGTTGGCCGCCGTCGCCTTCGCCGCCCGCGATTGTGCCCATCGAATAGGCGAGGTACTGTCCCTGCTTCTTGGCGTACCACTGGTAAGTTTTCGTCTCGTTCGGCGCGGCCAGCGAAGAGACGTTGTTGCCTACGTTCGCGGCGTCCGAAGCGATATTGAGATAATCCATCCCGTTGACGTGAATCGAAGCGGCACGCGTCGCGGGAGAATTCTCCTTCTGGAACTTGATGTTGCCGTCCTGAATAACGTCGCCGTCTTCGTCGATGACGTTCACCTGACCGTTCGAGAGCACGCGGAGTTTGGCCTGCGACCCGTCGTAGGAGATCGTGCCTTCTTTCGGGATGAAGAAGGGCGACTTGTCGAAATAGGGCAAGCGCGACGTGCCGTTCAGCGCGTTGAGGTTGTCGAGTTCCTCGCGCGTCGGCGTGAGCAGGTTGGTGAAGGTGACGGTCAGACAGTCGCCTTCATTGGCGCGCAGCACGAGCGGGCGCGGGCGCTTGCCCGTTTTAAGGCGGACGTTACCGGCGACGAAGCCCTTCGCCGCGTCAATCACGGTCACATCGCGGCGCAGGGCATACATCATCCCTGCCGGGTTGAACGCGCCGAAGCGGTTATAGGTGTACAACTGATCGAGCGCGACCACGTTGGCCTTGATCGTGCGGACGCACTGCGGAGGGACGCTGGTTTGCATCGCCGCCGCTGTCGTCGTCGTTGCTGTTGTTGTCGTCGCCGCGGCGGGCGCGGTGGCCGACGTTGTTGTTGTCGTCGCCGTCGCAGTGTTGTTCGTGTCCGCGACGGGCGCGGCCTTCACTTCGGGAGCGTTGGCGGTTGTGTCAGTCGTTGTCGTCGTGACAGCCGGGTCGCTCGCCTTGCGTGCGTCGGATGTCGCAGCGTCGCCGGGCAGGCGCGCCGGGCTGACAGATTTGGCATCCGGATCGCTACTGCTGGCGACAACGCGCGTCGTGCCGCCCGAGGTATTTTTGAAAAAGTTCGAGCTCTCGACATTTCGAGCGCCGGGGAAGGAAAACTGTTTCTGAGCCGATAGCTTTTGAGCCAAGGCCGGACTGGTTGCGAGCACG
>DASQDV010000832.1:0-4272 GCA_035633995.1 Pyrinomonadaceae bacterium
ATGCCTTCCGCGCGGCCAACTACAACGCGGAGGAAGTGAGCCTGCTGACGAGCACGGTGCGCGCGCGCATCAACGAACTCGTCAACCTTCCGCCGTCCCAATCCTGAAAAGTGTCCACGCCTCGCACGCCGAAATAAAACCTGAATCGTCCACACACGCCCGTCGTCGCCTATCGCGCGGCGGGCGTAGTAAAGTTAAGGTGACATGCGCAGAAGAAACCAGCAGAAGACTTTGATAGTGGGCGTCATCGCAGCGCTTCTCGGATTCGCGCTCGTCGCGTTACTCATGTCGCGCGGCAACAGGCCGAACAACCCGCCCGCCGCGCCGCAGCAGCAGACGCAGACGACTTCTGAAACTTCCCGCCAAAACCCGGCGCAGGACACGACATCCGACGACGCTGCCGCCACCGCCGCCGACACGCCCACAGCCCAGACCGACACGCCGACTGCGGCTCCCGCGCAGCCTCAAGCCAGCACGCAGCCGCGCGCCGACGGCGAGAGCAGCGACTCCGTCATCGCGATGCTGTTCGGCGCGGACGACATTAAAGCCGGACCCAACGCGCCGCCCGAAAGCTGGACGGTGGTTATCCCGCGCATCATCGTGCGGCTCGCGCTGGCCGCGCTGCTCGTGGCGGCGCTGGCCTTCCGCCCGCGTCGCGGCGTGCCCTCGCTCCCGCGCAACCCTTATGTCGCGCAGACGCAAATCCTGCTCGCCGTCGTCGCCTCCGCCCTGATGATGATCGTGGGCGATAGCGCCGCTCGCGCCTTCGGCATCTTCGCCGCCGCCTCGCTCGTCCGCTTCCGCACGAACATCCGCGACCCGAAGGAAGTCACGGTGCTTTTGATCAGTCTCGCCATCGGGCTGGCAACGGGCGTCGGGCGCTGGGAACTCGCGCTCACGCTCGCCGTCTTCGTCTTCCCGCTGCTCTGGGTGCTCGAACACTACGAACTCGGACAGGTTGTGCGCCCCATCCTCGTGACGGTGAAGACGCGCGACACCGTGCGGACGCAGGAGACGCTCATGCGCGTCTTCCGGCGCCACAGGTTCAATATGGAACTGCGCCAACTCGATCCTTCGGATGAGGAGGAACCCGTCGGCTGCATCGTCTATTTCCTGAACATGAATTTGAACGTCAGCACGGACGAACTGAGCGAAGAGATCATGTCGTCCGACCCGCAGAACATCGAAGGCATCGAGTGGGAGCAGACGAAGGGCACGGGCAGCCAGATTTATCAATAGCTTTGCGGCGGGCGCGCGCCGTCAAAAAAGTTGAAGTGAAAAAAGTCGAAGGCCGCTTCCCCGTGGATGCGGCCTTCGACTTTTGCGTTCGAGTAAAAGCTGATTATTTCAAGACGGGTGCGAGGGTCACGGTTGTCGCCGCCGTCGGCGTGGGCGCGCTGGAGGTCTGGACGCGCTGCCAGTAGTCCTGCACATACTTCTTCATGTCGCCGTGTCCCCAGCGCGAGTAGAAGTCGTAATCCTTCATCTCTTTGTAAACCTGTTCGTAGTTCCACTGATATTTCGTGAACCGGTAGACGGCGCCCGCCACGCCCGTGCGGTGACGCCCGCCCGCGCAGTGGACGTAGAACGCGCCCGTCTCCGGGTCGCCGGCGATCTTCAAAAACGCCTCGATCTGTTCTTCGCGCGGGTAGTGCTTGTCGCTCATCGGGATGTTGACGTAGCGCATGCCGAGCGCTTCGACGGCGCGGCGCGCGTAACCCTTCGCGTCGTTGCGCAGGTCAATTACGGTCTTGATGCCGAGCGCGGCAAGCGCAGGATAGTCGTCTTCCTTCGGCTGCGCGCCGCGATAAAAGCGCGCGTCCATCTGGCCGAAATTTTTGATTTTAATGTCAGGGAAAGATGCTTGCGCGGATTGCGCGAAGGAGACAACCGAGAGAGCCAGAATCGCCAGTACAGCGCCCACGCTGCGTTGAGAGAAATTACGCTTCATACGCATTCAGAGAATTCTCCTAAGTTTGAAAAAACTAAAACTATCGAGTTAGAAGGGCTGCTCGTGCGGGGGCTTCAACGCTTCCGGTCTGAACGACCGTCATCGCCGAACTTTGCCGATTCGAGACCGCGTGGGCTAGCGTTCTCCGAAGTTTCGTCGAACGCCTGCGATCAAGAATTAGACGGGCGATGTGTATTTTGCGTTGCCAGTTCCGAGTCAACGTCGTGAACCAAACTCGCGTTCACGCGACGCCTAAAATTACCACAACGCGCGGCGTTTCGAGAAGAGCGCGCAGCGGCTTTTCGCCCTCGCGCCTGCGCCCACGCTAAAGCGCCTGACCGCGCCGCGCACGCTGCCAGCGCTGGCTGACGTTGATGCGCTTTTCCGTGCGGTAGAGACACGACCAGCAGACCTGATGGACGCGGTTGTCCGGCTCCTTCAATTCGGTTATGTGCGCGCTCTCTTTGTCGCAGCGTTCGCAAATCACAGGCGGCTTCTCTTCAACTTTAGACATCGCTTTCGCTCCCGTCCGCGTCCTTTTTGTTTGGCCGACAGTTTAACCGAAAATCGCGCGCGTGTTCAGCCCGAAACCGCCGCGCGCTTAAAATGCGCGCCGATTTGTTAGAATCCTTTTTGTTAGAATCCTTCGGGCAAACATTAAGGCTTCGGGCGAATCCGAACTACGCGGGCGATTTTCGGCCTGCTTCCACGCGCGCCTCCCTCCACGCGCGCGCCGTCGCTCTCTCTCAAACTCTCCCGCTTTACTTTCGCACGAAGCGCATGATCGGAAACGGAGCGCGAACGAAAAATGGCTCGAAAAAAGTTTGGCACGGCGATAATGCTCGCAGCGCTCGTCTTCAACACGATGACGACGAGCGCGTGCGCCGCGCGGACGCCGCAGGGCGCGACGAGCGGCGACGAACAATCAAAGAAAAAGGGACAGCCGCCGACCGCGCCGCTGCCTGACGCGGAGAAGAATTTGGAGGCGAACGTGTCGGGCGAGATAAAAGAGCTGGCGGCGGGCGGCTACAGTTCCGTCAAAGAGTCCTTCGTCGTCGTCGCACGCGACGCAGAGACCTATGCGAGCCTGCGCGGGCTGAACGACCAACTGCCGGCGTTCGACGCGAACTTCTTCAAGTCGAACGCCGTCGTCGCGGCCTTCCTCGGCCAGCGGCGAAGCGGCGGCTACAGCGTCCGCATCACGCGTGCCGGGGCGGCGGGCGCGGCAAACGTGCTGCGCATCTCGGAGCAGACGCCGCCGAAAGACGCGGTGGTGACGATGGCTCTGACCGCCGCGTTCCGTATAGTCTCCGTCGCAGTAGGCGACGAGCAGCCGCTCGCGCTCGAACTCGACGCGACGTGGCAGGAGGCCGCGCGCCCGTACAAAGTGGACGCGGGCGAGTTCACACGTATGGGCGGCTTCACCGGTCGCCCGGAGAGGTCTACGCTCAGGGGCGACCTGCGCATCATGCGCCACGCGCGGCTCGCAACAGTGTTCTTCGCCCTGCAAGGCACGGGCGGCGCGGAGGGCGCGCACGCGCTCGAAGACGTGGCGAGCGGCACGGTCACGCCGGAGGGCGCGCTCACGCTCGCGCGGCTCGACCCCGGCTCGTTTGTCCCCCCGCCGCGCCACCCCTTGCGCGCGCGCGGAAGCTTCGCCGACCTGCATGAAAATAAATTATCACTGACGTTTGAAATCATGCAGGCGAAAGTCAACGACGGCTACGGCGGGCAGGGGAAACTCGAAGCGACGGCAACCGCGCCGCCGCCGAAGAAGCGCGCCGTAGACGGCGACGACCCGATGTAGTTTGAGATTATTGCGGAATGCGGATTTCGGATGGCGGATTGGGAGTCAAATCCGGCGTTGTTAAATCAGCGGCGTTGCTTCTTTAATCCGCGATCCGAAATCCGCATTCCGCGTTCGCGTGTTACACTGGCGGACGAAAACTTTCCCCGTGCGAATTTAAGTTTGAAATTCTCGGCCTGAGATTTTTTAACTGACCAGTGGATTCCAACACCTTTCTCGTCATCGCCATTATCGCCATCGTCGCGCAGAGTTTGCTGTTGTTCCTCGCGCTGTTCGAGCCGGGTCTCAATTACAAGATCGCGCAGCCCGCCTCCTGCCCGCCCGACTCCGAAGAGTTCATGCGCATCATCGAGGCGCTCACCGACGCGCACGTCACGCGTCACAGTTCGATTGAAGCCTTCACCAACGGCGAGAACTATTACGAAGCCGAACTCGAAGCCCTCCGCCGCGCCGAGCGCAACATCAACCTTGAGGCTTACATCTTCCAGAAAGGAAAAGTTGCGGACGAGTTCGT
>DASQDV010000833.1:0-9261 GCA_035633995.1 Pyrinomonadaceae bacterium
TCCCGGCGACACGCGCTCCAAACGAAACCTGGCTCTGACTTATGAATCGATAGCCGAAACGCACGAAAAGATCGCCGCACATGAAAGCCCCGAAAAAAGCCCTGCCGCGCGCGATTCGGCGAAAGAGCATTATCAAAAAACTTTAGATATTCTTTTGCAGCTTGAAGCAAACAACACGCTCAGCGAATACGACCGCGAATTTCTGGCACGCACAAAAAAGAGCATGCAGAAGTTTGAATGAAATCGGCGAGAACTACTTAAACGACTCGAACGCGCCGCATCGCGCGCACGCCCGCGCGCCAGTCCTCGTTGATGTCGAAGCGATACATCTCAATCTCCGTCGAGATGCAGCGCGCCAGTGTTTGAAACGAACGATGAAAACGCAGGAGCGGCGCGACGAGGTAGACGAGCGGCGCATCACCGGAAATCTCCGCGTCGCCGAAGAGGCGCGCGCGCTTGATGTGGCCGTCGCGATGGTAAGCAGAGATTCGCCGCCAGTAGTCCGCGCCTTGCAGTGGGAGCGCGGCGTCTTCGGAAACTTTGAGTTCGATGACGACGAGCCGCCCGTCGTGCCTGAGCGCGAGCAGGTCTACGGGACGCGCGCCCGCGCTCTTGTCTCGTGAGGTGCGAAACTGCGCGTAGAGCGGCGCGAGTCGCAGGCCGGGATCGAGCCGCGTGATGTCGCGCCGGAGCAGGGATTCGAGCCACGCTTCGGGCGCGGACGCGTAGAAGACATGGCGATGATCGACGGCTGCGGCGCGGCGGTGTTCTCGGAGTTCGGCGACGAGTTTTATGAGTTGCGGCCAGGTGCCTTCGTCGAGCAGAACGCGCGACGCGCGCCCCGCCCCGAACCACGCGCGCTCGTGCCCGACGAGGCTGCGCACGCGCGCGAAGGGCAGCCCGTGAAAGCGTAGTGTCTCGCCGTGACGTGCGCGCACCATGTCAATCGCTTCCGGTGCCAGCGCGGCGATGCGCGAGGCGGTCTCCGTCAACTCCACGCGCGGCGGGTGACAAAAGCGCGCCGCGCCGTCGAGGCTTTGTGCGAGCGATGGCAGCGCGACGGGCGACAAGCTTTGCCATCCTTCGCTCGTCTCATACAAACTGATCTCGCGCCGCACGTCTTCGCCGAGCAAGGCCAGAAGCCCGGCGGTCGCGTCCTTCAGTTCGTGCGCGACGACGAGCCAGAGTTTGCGCACAGTGTCGCGCTTTCGCCTTTCGCCTGCGCGCGCCCGCCAGATCAAGGCCGACGCCAGAAAAGCGTCCACCTCATGCGCGCCCAGCGCGACGACCGCACCCGTCACGGCGACCGGTTCGCGCCCCACGCGCAGGATGATGCGCGCGTAACGCCCCGGCTCCGAACGACGCGCGCCCGCGCTTAAAGTTGCGCGCTCGACTTTCGCGTGCGCCGTCGCCTCGCACACGAGCGCGGCCAAACGCTCGCACGCCGCGCGCCTGGCCGCCGCGAGCGCTTCGACACCTTCGCGCACGGAGGCGCGCGGCACGAGTTCCAACAGAGCGCGCGTCGCACCCATTCGACGCGTCGCTTCAAGGCGCAGCCGTTCGCCCGTCCACTCCCAGCCCGCCACGCGCCACACGCGTTCTGCGCCGCGCGCCGTCCGGTAAGAGAAACAGAGCGCGCCGTGCGCCGTCTCGATTTCCCATTCGCCTCTGCCGAGCGCAAGCGCAGCGTCCTCGCGCGTCTCCGCGCAAAACCACTCGACGCGACTGTCGAGCAGTTCCGCGAGGCGACGCCGCGCGTCTTCCCTCTCGTCAGGATTCGTGAGGACTTTCATCAACTCGGAAAGCATCGCGCGCCGAACAGCGAGCGACGTGCGAGAACAAATTCGCACCGCCTTTTCTTCTTCGCGCCTGTGCGTCTTTTCTTCTTCGCGCCTGTGCGTCTTGGCGAGAAAATTATTCTCAAGCAAAGGCGCACAGAGGCAAAGAAGTTCACGAAGGGTTTCGGCGTTGGCGCATCGTTTTGGTCTTCTACGAGGACAAGTTATTATCTCGTCATCTGTCGGCGAATCTTAGTTCAGAGAGTGAAGCAATGAAAGACATTTATCTGGTTGGAGCGGTGCGGACGCCCATCGGTCGTTTCGGCGGCGCGCTCGCAAACGTTCCGGCGGCGGAGTTGGGCGCGATTGTCGCGAAGGAATCCTTGCAGCGCGCGGGTCTCGAACCGAATGCGATTCAGGATGTGGTCTGGGGCGCGGCGCGGCAGGCGGGCACGGGGCCGAACCTCGCGCGCCAGATCGGTTATCGCGCAGGCGTACCCGAAACCGTACCCGCGTTCACGGTCAATCAGGCGTGCGGGTCGGGCTTGAAAGCGATCATCCTCGCGGCGCAGGAGATCATGCTCGGGCGCGCGCGCGCCGTGCTCGCAGGCGGCGTGGAGAACATGTCGCGCGTGCCCTACTTTGCCGAAGGCGCGCGCTGGGGCACGAAGATGGGCAACGTCGAACTTGTTGACGGCATGTACCGCGACGGCTTTCTCGACCCGCTCTCCGGCCTCATCATGGGCGAGACGGCTGAGAACCTCGCGCGCCAGTACGAGATCACACGCGACGAGCAGGACGCCTTCGCCCTGCGCTCGCAAGAGCGCGCCGCCGCCTCCATTGACTCAGGCCGCTTCGACCGCGAACTCACGCCGGTCGAACTCAAAGGCCGTCGCGGCGAGGCGGTCATGTTCTCGCGCGACGAACACCCGCGCGCCGACACTTCACTTGAAACCTTGCGCAAACTCGCGCCCGTCTTCTCCAAAGAAGGCACGGTCACGGCGGGCAATTCTTCGGGCATCACGGACGGCGCGGCTGCCGTCGTCGTCATGGGCGAAGATGCGTTGAAGGCGTCGAACGACGGCGGCGTCTCGCCTCTGGCGCGCATCGTTGATTACGAGATCAGTGGAGTCGCGCCCGAAGTCATGGGCATCGGCCCCGTGCCCGCCATACGCGCGCTGCTCGCGCGACAAAACCTGACGCTCGCCGATATTGACCTCGTCGAACTCAACGAAGCCTTCGCCGCGCAAGTCATCGCCTGCGACCGCGAATTGGGTTTCGACGCCGCGCGCCTCAACGTCAACGGAGGCGCAATCGCGCTCGGTCACCCCATCGGCTGCACCGGCGTCCGCATCACCACGACGCTCCTTCACGAGATGCACAAACGCAACGCACGTCGCGGCCTCGCCACCCTCTGCGTCAGCGGCGGCCTCGGCCTCGCCCTGCTCGTCGAGCGCGTGTGAAAGTGTGTCTAAACATGCCGCTTCAGCCCGACCGGCGAACCGACGCATGACGCCGCACGAATCGGCGCTTGCCATTCTCTTGCGTAGTTAGACCGACCCTTCGGCTTTTCACGCTCTCTGGCGGGCGTGAGATGGCTTCCTGTGTGGCGAGTGATCTAAGTTCAGAAGAAATTTCGCGTTAGTAGGTAGGACAGGCGTGGACATTAGATTTTGGGAGGTCAGCCATGAATGTGACGGAGATTGCCCCTGACGTATACCGCATCTCTAATTATGTCCCGGAGATTGACATGCAGTTTAATCAATTTCTCGTCAGGGACGATGAGCCGCTACTTTTTCATACGGGGCATCGGGCGATGTTCCCACTCGTCCGCGACGCGGTGGCGAGCATAATTGATCCTTCGAAGATACGGTGGCTGGGCTTCAGCCATTTTGAGGCGGACGAGTGCGGCGCGCTCAACGAATGGCTTCACGAAGCCCCGGCCGCTCAGCCCGTGTGCAGCATGGTCGGCGCGCTCGTCAGCATCAACGATTTTGCCGTCCGCCCGGCGAAAGGCATGTCCGACGGAGAGATTCTAAGTACGGGCAAGTACCGCTTTCGCCTGCTCCACACGCCGCACGTACCGCACTGTTGGGAGGCCGGGTTGCTCTTTGAAGAAGAGAACAAAACCCTTCTTTGTTCCGACTTGTTTCATCAGAACGGGAACGTCGTACCGTTGACGGAATCGGACGTGTTGGGGGCTGTGCGTAAGACGCTGATTGACTATCAGGCAGGCCCTTTCGCGAATTACATGCCGTACACGCAGCACACGGATCAAACCATACACAGGTTAGCCGACCTCAAGCCGAAGACCATCGCCGCCATGCACGGCTCTGCCTTCACAGGAGACGGCGAGCGCGCGTTGCGAGACCTGGCAGTAGTCATGCGTGAGGTTCTCATCAGTCAGGCCGCTCCGCCTGTGGTGATACATTCTGCCCAACACGCCATCTAACGACGGCATGCACCCGACGCGACTTCCATCCACGTGACCGGGTGCCAGATACGCTCGGCGCGCGGCGAGTGAGGCCGGGCGTGCTGCTGCTTCACATCTGACTGGCGATGACAGCAATGAGTTATTCCATCCGCCCGCTCTCGCCCTCGGATCAGCAGTTCCTCTGGGAGATGTTGTACCAGTCTCTCCATGTGCCGGAGGGCGGTCGTCCCTTCCCGCGAGATATCATCAACCAACCTGAGATAGCGAAGTATGTCAGGGAATGGGGGCGCGCCGGCGACATGGGCTTCGTCGCCGTAGATGCAGGCAGCGGCGAGCCAATCGGGGCGGCATGGCTTCGCCTGCTCACAGGAGATGAGAGAGGGTACGGGTATGTGAATGATGAAACGCCTGAGTTGGGCATGGCGGTGCTGCACGGGTACAGGGGTCGGGGTGTTGGTTCCGATCTGCTCAGCCGCGTGCTGGAGTCGGCCGGGGCTGCTTACCGTTCGGTGTGCCTGAGCGTGTCGGCTGATAACCCGGCGGTGCGGTTGTACGCGCGCGCGGGGTTCGAGCGGGTGTGCGAGCGCGGAGCTTCGTTAACGATGTTCAGGAGATTAAGCGCTTGATCGGCGGCGCGGCACAACAACAACCTGCACCCGACCGCGAACTAGGGCGGTGCGGCAGTCAGAGTTTCCGTCTGCGAACGGCGACGCCTGCCAACTCATGCGACCGGAGCGTCGTCAATAGTGTTGCTTCGGGTGCGTGAGCGCGTTGACGAGTTATGGTCAGGTTGATGACGGGCGCGGCAAGGTGAATAAGGTCGGGATGCCGATAAACTTAAGGAGAAGGCGCCGGGTGTTGCCACCTGGCGCCTTCTCCCGTGAGAGAGAGTGTTTGAGGTTAACTTGTGATTGCCGGGAACAGCAGCGGCGCGTCGTCGTCGTGCGGCTTAGGCGGTGAACAAGGCTTGAAAGTCTTTGGTCAGTTTGTCCAGTTTGCTCTTGAACGCGGGGTCGCGAACTGAGACGTTGATGTATTTGAGTTGTAGTCCGGCGACGCGTTGGGCACTGGCGAGCATGCTCGATGTCAGCTTCTGCTTGGTCTCGTCGCTCACCTGGTAGCCGCGCATGCCTTTGAGGGATTGCATCTTCGCCGTCAGATCGGCCTTTCGGGAATCGAAGAATTTCTGCGCTTCATCTACGCCCGCCGAGGGATTGGGCGCGGACTCGACTTTCTTCACCAACTCTGCCGTGAACGTGTCGAGTTCGGTGAGCGTGGAATTGATCTCCGCATCCTTCTTGCAAGCGGCGAGGGGAAGGCAGACGAGGAGCAGCAAAAGACAGGCGAAACGTTTGGTCATAGGGGGAAACCTCCTCTAGGGGATATTGATCGCCCCCGTGTATCAAACTGCCAGAAGCAAAGTCAAGGTTTTGCTGACACCATTTCACGGACGACGGACAACCCTGCCGCCGCACGTGGAACGCAAAGGCGCTCCGGCGGCGTCGCTGCCGCCCGAATCAACGCGCAGGCGCAAGGCGGATGAGGCTCGTCGCGTCGCGCACGTAGATGTCCGCGCCGTGTAGCACGGGCATGGCGTAAGTTTCGGCGTCGGCCATGTCGTAACGTTGTTCGGCCTCGAACGACGCCCCGCCGCGCCGTGCGACAATCAGGTCGGCGCCGTTGGTCAAATAGACGACGTGGCGCGGCGTGAGCAGCACGGAAGCGTGTTCGCCTTCGCGCCCGTCCGTGATCCAGCGCACCGCGCCGGTCTTTGCGTCGAGCGCGACGAACTGCCCTTTGCGCTTGACCGAATGGCCGTAGAGCAAGCCGTCGCCGTAGGCGGGCGAACTCATGTACATCGTCACGTCCGCATTCTTCCACGCTTCGGTCGCCTGCCACTTTCCTCCCGTTTGCGCGAGCGCATAGGCGTGCGTGCCCTGTCGTATGCCGGAAACGACGAGGTGTGTGCCCGTCCAGACGGGCGTGGTGATGTTCTCGTGCCACTCGTCGGGGAACGGCGCAGACCAGAGTTCCCGGCCCGTCTTCGCGTCGAGGCCGACGACGGAACTGTTGGTCATCGTCGCAATCTGTTCGCTGCCCGCGACGTTGAAGACGACGGGCGACGCGTAGCCCGGCCCCGCGCCCTTCCATTCCCACTTCGTGTCGCCCGTCGCCGGGTCGAGCGCCAAGACCTGCCCGCCGTGTACGTCGCTGCCGACCTGTATGACGACCAGGCCGCCGACGAGCAGCGGCGATGCCGCAGTGCCGCAAAAGAGTTTCGACGTGTCAACCGTCCTGGAAAAATCTTTGCCCCACAGGCGGCGACCCGTAGCCGTGTCCCAGGCCGTGACGACGCCGGTTGTGCCGACCGTGAAGAGGCGCTTGCCCGCAACGAGCGGCGTCGCGTTCGGCCCCTTCGCCATCTTCACCGCGTACTGGTTCTTCTGAAACGGCGCGGCGTACTTCTGCTGCCAGAGAATTTTGCCGTCCGCAAGACTGAGCGCCGTAACGATCTCTTCCGGGTCGCGGCGGCTGTGAACGAACGCGCGCCTGTCAGCCACAACGGGCGACGAATAGCCCTCGCCAATCTCTACGCGCCAGGGTCGCGTGAAGGACTTCGGCCAACTGCCGGGCGTGTTCTTTGCCGGAACTGTCCCGTCGCGCGCCGGGCCGCGCCACTGCGCCCAGTCTTCCTGCGCGCCCGCCTCGCGCGCCAGACCGAACGCGAGAAGCGCCGCAAGGACGAAAGCCGCCTGTCTTCCCGCGCGCCAAAGCACGCGCGAGACTCTTCTGCCGTTGCTCTGTTTGCTCATCTTGCTTCCCTTTCCCTAGCGACGCGCTACTTTGCGCCCTTGAACACCTTGCCGTTCTTCATCACGAAGTTCACCTGCTTGAGCGTCATAATGTTATCGAGCGGATTCTCGGGCGTCGCGATGATGTCCGCGAACTGACCCGCGCTGATCGCGCCGCGCTGCTTTTCCACGCCGAGCAGGCGCGCCGCGTTCGGCACGAGCGCGATCAAAATATCTTTCGGCGGGATTCCGGCTTCGACGAAAACGTCAATGAGAGAGATCGTCCAGGTGCCGCGCGTCTCGTCGGGCGCGTAGAAAATCAGGTCGCTGCCGAAGGCCAAGGTCACGCCGATCTTGTGCGCGCGCCGCAGCCGATCGACGCTCCTATCATAGAAACGCTTTGCCACCTCCGGCGGGATATCGTAGGCCAGCCACGCCTTTTCGGTGAAGTCGGTGCTGACGAGCACGACGTTATTTTTCTTCGCGAGTTCGAGCGCCTCGTTCGACATTTCGAAGCCGTGCTCGATGGAAGCGACGCCCGCCGCCGCGGCGTTTCGCGCGCCCTGTTCCGTCGCGCAATGCGCCGCGAGTTTCACGCCCGCCGCCGCCGCTTCCGCGACCATAAACTTGATATCTTCCGTCGAATAGATGTAGCGCTGATCGTCAACGACGATCTTGATGACGCGCGCACCGAAGTGGACGTTTTCGCGGATGGCCTTGCGCATCTCGTCGCGCGTATCGGCGTAGAAATATTCGGGTTCGCCCGTGTCGCGGCGTTCGGGTTGGAGAAAATACTGGCCGCCGTAGGGCGCGATGATGCGTCCCGAGTTGATGATGGTGGGGCCGGGGATGAGTCCCTGTTCAATCGTGCGGCGCAGGTCGGTCGCCACATAGTTGCCGTCGTTGCCGATGTCGCGGATGGTGGTGAAGCCCGCGTTGAGCATGTCGCGCGAGTTGACGACGCCGTGAATGGCGCGCTCGGCGTTGGTGTGCGTCAGGTCGTAGAAGTAGAGCGAGCCGCGTTCGCGCCCGCGCCGGTTGATGAGGAAGGCCATGTGCGTATGGCAATCGAAGAGGCCGGGCAGCACGGTCTGGCGCGAGAGGTCAACCACCGTCGCGCCCGCCGGTATCTGCACGTTCGCGCCGACGGCCTTGATGCGCGCGCCCTCGACCAGAATGATCTGATTTGTGAGCGTCGTGCCCGTCTCCGGCACGACGAGTTTACCGGCCTTGATGGCCGTCACCTGTTGCTGTTGTTGCGGCTGCTGCTGCGCGACCGTCGCGCCGGCTCCGCTGAGGACGAGGGCGAACACGACGAGACAGAGAAATCTTTTCATCAAATTCCTTTCGATAACCGTTTTGGTGCTCTGAGGTTTGGCTTGTGGATTGACTGAAACTTGCGCCCGCTTGATAAATAGCTCTACGACTCCGGCTCGGTCGGAGTTCGATAAAAGGAGGGCGCGCGCCTCGCCGCATGCGTCGGCGACGAGACGTGCGGCGACGCGGGCATTTGAAAGTCCGTCAGGGCGAATTTAAAAATTCGTCGGCGCGCTAAGTTCCGCGCGGCTCAGTGCTAGCGATTGACGGAGAACCGCCCTTTCGCCCAGACCAGATCGTAGACTTTCACGCCCGCGCGGTTCGTGACGGCGATGGTCGTGCCGACGCGCGGCAGTTCGTAGTTGAGGGTCGGGTCGAAAGCGACGGGCAACACTTCGTCGGTCACGTCGCTCCATTTCTCAAGCTCGTAGCGGAGGAAGAAGAGTCTGGACGCAGCCCGCGCGGCGGAAGATGCGGGGCGTGTGTTGCTGAGCGCGATGAGATAACTGTCGGCGGTGCGCCGGAAGACGGTCAGCACGTACTGGCCGGACGCGCCGTGCCTGAGCGAGATGTAGCCGTTCTGTATGTCAACCACAGCGTCGCCTTTTTGCAGCAGGGCGGCGCGCGACTCCATAGGGATGTCCAGATAACGCTCCGGCAGCGTGTAGAAATAGTCACGCACGCCGCGCAACCTGCCGCCCTCTGTGGCGCGCGTGCGACCGGAGTTCGGCGTTCTCGACGATACATCGCCTGTGGGCGCGTTACCCGTCGGCGCGTTGCCCGTCGGCGCATTGCCCGCAGGATTATGCCCCGGCAGAGATTTCCCTCTCGGCGCGGCGCGGCGGCGCGCGAGGTCTGCGAAAGTGCCGTTCGGGTATTTGTCGAGATAGGCTCTGAAGTCTTCCGGGTCGGAACTGTTCTTGATCGCATCCCAGAAACT
>DASQDV010000834.1:0-3064 GCA_035633995.1 Pyrinomonadaceae bacterium
TTCCAGTTGCACACGGCGCTGGAGAAGATCGCGGCGGCGGGGCGCGGCGTCGTGCTCTATTTGAAGCAGCACCAGCACGGCCTCGACCTCATGCACCAGCTACGCACTTACGCACTGATGCACGAACGCGGGCTGACCTTCGAGGAGGCGAGCGTCGAGACGGGTTACGGCGCGAACCGCGATTACGGCGTTGGCGCGCAGATTCTGCACGAGCTGGGTCTGCGCCGCATCATGCTGTTGACGAACCATCCACCTAAAGTGACCGCGCTCGAAGGTTTTGAACTCGAAGTCGTCGGCCACGTCCCGCTCGGTTCGCCGGCGAAAGAAACGATGAACGCGGAACGATGAATGAAAAACAGTTCTTCGTCCGTCGTCGGCTGTCCGTTGTTTTGTGATTCATACGGAAGTTATCAAGGAAGGGATTGAACAATGTCCGACGGACAACTAACCAAGATCGGTTCTTAGTTCATCGTTCCGCGTTCATACTTCATCGTTAAAGCTATGCCTGTTGACGACAGGGACGAACGTTCCACCGGGGCATCACCTGAAACAAACGAGAATGCGACGCCGCCGCGCGACGAACGCGCGGGCGACGGTGCGGGCGCGTCTCCGTCCGGCGCGGGCGATGCAGGCTCGCCGTCGCCCCCCGCCGCCCGGCGACGCCGCTGGCGGCGCTACGTCAACCGCCGCAACACCGTGCTCGCGGGCGTCGCCATCGTGGCGCTCGTCGTCATCATCATCATCGCCGCGTTTCTCTTCTACCGCACGGGGCGCGTCGATAATTTGATCGCGCGGCAGATCGTCTCGACGCTGCGCGAATACAACATCCGCGCCGAGATCAAGGAGTTTCACACGAAGTTCGGGCCGCGCACCGTCGAGATGCTGGGGCTTGAACTCTACGATCAGACGACAGGCGAAAAACTCGGCCACGTTGACCGCGTCCTCGCCACCATCCGCATCGAAGACATGTTCGCGCTCAACCTGCGGCGCAACATCAATCTCGAATCGTTACAGATCGAGGGACTCGAAGCCTGGGTGAAGTTCGACGCCGAGGGGCGTTCCAACTTCCGCAACATCACGCTCCCGCCGCCCGCGCAGAACCAGCGCATCACCTTCTCCTATTCGACCGCCAAGATCGAACTCCGCAACGGCGTCATACACTCTGGCGACGAGCGGCACGAACTCTCGGGCGAGGCGCGCAACCTGATGGCGACCATCGAGCCGGACGATCTGAGCGCGCCCGCCGAGAGCCGCATGAACCGCGTCCACGTCGCGCTCTCCGATTCCACTTTCACCTACGACGGCAAGCCCATCCAAAACATCGGCGTCGAAGCGCGCGCACGCATCAACCAGACGCGCGCCGAGATACAGGAGTTGACCTTGAAGTCGCCCGTCGCCGAGGCGCGTCTCGAAGGCACGATGGACGACTGGCGCAACCTGCGCTACCAGATGAAGGTCACTTCGACCGTTGACCTCACGCAAGTCTCGAACACCTTGCAGACGGCAACGCCCCTTCGCGGCGCGGGCAAGTTCGAGGGCACAATCGCGGGCGAGGGCGACAAGTTTCAGGTTGACGGGCAGATTCAATCCGACGCGCTCGCCGCCGGAAACATTCGCCTCAAGGGTTTGAACGCGACCGCGCGCGGCACGGCGCAGGGCGTCGAGCAATACGAGGCGCAAGGCCGCGCCGTCGCGGAGATGCTCACGGTCGGCACTTTCAACCTGAACCTCATACAGATTCGTGGCGGCGTGATGGGCACGGGCAGCGACTTCCGCTTCCTCGGCGAACTTCGCGCGGCGGCGGCGCGCTCCGGCGCAACCTCCATCGCCAACCTGATCTTGAGCGACGCCGAAGCCGAATACCGCGACGGGCGCATCAGCGGCAGCCTGCCGCGCGTCGCGGCGGGCAACATCAAAACATCGGGCGCAACCGTCGCGGGCGCGCAAGCCTCGGGCGTGCGCTTCAACGCATCGGAAGACGGGAAGACCTTTGAAGGCTCTGCCGCGTCCGTGAGCGCGGGCGCTCTGACAACTGCCGATGCGCGCGTGGGCGGCGTGACGGCGAGCGGCATCACGGCTGTCGGGCAGAACGGTGTTACGAACGTCCTTGCGCGCAGCGTCGTCGTGCGCGGCATCTCGGCGGCGGGCGCGACGCTCGGCCAGATCAACGTCGCGGGCGTGCGTCTCGCCATACAGGACAGCGGGCGCGTCGCGGGGTCTTCCGGCGACATCAACGTCGGCACGGTCGCCTTCAAAACCGGCAACGCAAAGACGGGCGTGACCGACGGGCGCGCGGAGAATGTCAGGCTCGCTCGTCCCGCCTTCGTCCTCGAACCTTCGGGACGTTATCGCGCGAGCGCGGATTTGAGTCTCGGCGGCGGCGTGCTCGGCGACATCGCGCTCGGCGCGGCGCGCAGTTCGGTGGTGGCGACGAACAGCGAAATCCAACTCAACAATTTCACAGCCGAAGCCTTGAACGGGCGCGCGCAAGGGAACGCCGTCATCAGCACCGCGCGCGGCGGCACTTCGCGCGTCAACGCCGCGTTTGAAAATCTGGATGTCGGCGGACTCCTCGCCGTCTTGACCGAACGCGCTGTGCCGATTGCGGGCGCAGCCACCGGCACGGTCAACCTCACGATGCCGGGCACGGAGTTTGAAGCCGCGAGCGGCACATTGAACGCGCAGTTCTCGGGCGAGACGGGCAACGATGCGAACGGGCGCACGCCTCTCACGGGCGAACTCGCCTTGCGCGCGACGCGCGGGCAGTTCCAACTGGAGCGCGCGAATCTGCGCACGGGCGCAACCGAGTTGACGGCGACCGGAGACTTCTCGTTCAAAGGCGACTCGAACCTCAACGTCAATCTCGCGTCCACAGATGCGGCGGAACTGCAACGCGTGCTCGTCGCGTCGAACCTGATCCCGGCGCTCGAAGAGACTCTGACGGATTACGGCGTCGGCCTCGCCGGTCAACTCGATTTCAAGGGCACGATTCGCGGCGCGCTCGATGCGCCGTTAGTCTCCGGTCGCGCCTCGCTCGGCACGCTCCTCGTTAACGGGAGCGACC
>DASQDV010000835.1:0-6016 GCA_035633995.1 Pyrinomonadaceae bacterium
GACGGGCTTTGACGTGGGTGAGAAGAAGCGGCGCGAGATTCTGCCCGTCGAACGCGAGGGCAGCATCGATCAGGCGGCCATCATCGAAGGCGCGCGGCGTCTGAAAAACCACTTGCAGGAGCAGGGCTACTTCTTCGCAGACGTGACGGCCACCTGCGCCGTTGACAGCCCCGCGCCGCCCGCTCCGACCACAACGAACGCCAGCGCGAACACCGTAGCGCCGGTAAATCAGAATCCGCCCGCCGCGACTCCGTCGAACACGAGTCCGAACACGGTCGGCGCGACGCCCGCAAACACCAACCCGAACGCCGCAACTCCGGCGACGACCGGGAACGCTAACGTCGTCACGTCCGACCCGCTGGCGCAGGCGAACGTCGATCCGCTCGTCGCTTCGAGCGCGTGCGACAACTTGAACCCGCGCGAGTTGAGCGGTCGCACCGTCAACATCAACTACACGGTCGAGCAGGGGCGGCGCTTCCGTCTCTCGGAAATTCGCCTCGAAGGCACCGAGCGGCTGACCTACGACGATCTGGCCGAGGAACTTCGCTCCGAACCCGCGAGCGGCCTGCTCGGCCTCATCCCGTTTCTCGGCTCGCGGCGCGGCTACACGAGCCGCGAATTGTTGGATCGTGACCGTGAGACGGTCAGGACGCGCATGCGCGAACTCGGCTATCGCAGGGCGAATGTGGAAGTGCGTCAGGGCGTCGCGTTCGACAGCGAAGATTTGATCATCACGTTCGCCGTCACCGAAGGGCCTTTGACGCGCGTGGCGGGCGTCGAGATGCGCGGCAACCAGCTCTACACGACCGAGCGCCTGCGCGCCGAGCCGTGCCGCGTGGCGAACTTCCGCAGCGAACCCTGCACCATCATCGAAGCGCCCTTCGCGCGCACGCTCGCACGCGCCGACGGCGAACGCATACGCAACCTCTACGCGCGCAACGGCTACATCGACGCGGAGGTGCGCGTGGACATCGTCGAACTGCCGAAGAAGGGCGACGACGAACAGGTGCGGCTCGTCTATAACATCGTCGAAGGCGGCAAGGTCTTCATCAACCGCATCATCATCAACGGCAACGAGGGCACGACGCCCGACGCGCGCATGCGCACCAAGCGCGAAGCCATCCTCGAAGCCATCCCGCTCAAAGAGGGCGAAGTCCTGCGCTCCGACCGTCTCGCCGAAGCCGAGCGCGTGCTCTACGAGACGAACGCCTTCCGCCAGGTCATCATTCGCACCGAACCGGCGGGCGAAACCTCGGCAGGCTTCCGCCGCCGCGACGTGATCATCGACCTCGAAGAACTCAAGCCGCGCCGCATGGACTACGGCGGCGGCTACTCGACCGACAGCGGCCCGCTCGGCCTCTTCGAACTGCGCAACAACAACCTCTTCGGCCAGTTGCGTCAGGGCGTGCTGCGCACGCGCGCCAGCAGCCGCCAGCAACTCTTCCGCCTCGAATATTTCGACCCGCGCTTCCGCACCTACGGGCGCACGCGCTTCTCGCCCCTGACCATCTCGGCGCAATACCAGCGCGACGTAAACGTCACGCGCTTCTTCCGCTCGACGATTGATCGCGGCAACTTCGGCATCGTCCAGCGTCTCGACGAGGAAGGCCGACCCGTAGACGAATTCGGCGAGCCGGTGGGCGAACCGACCATCAACCGCTTCACCTTCAACATCGAGACGCAGCGCGTCATCCAGCAGCGTTCGCGCACCATCCTTTTCCTGCGCTACAACTACGAGGACGTGCGCCTCTTAAACATCCAGAGCCTGCTCGTCGCGCCCATCCTCAGACCCGACCGGGCTGTGCGCCTCTCGCGCTTCGGCGCAACGCTTGCGCGCGACACGCGCGACCGCCAGTTCGACCCCTCGCGCGGAGAGTTCCTGACGGTTGACTATGCCGTCGCGATCAAACAACTCGGCGGCAACCTTTCGTTCACGAAGTTGCTCGCCACCTACCGGCGTTATTTTCGTTTCGGCGGCCCACCCGACACGTTGCTGCTGCCCGGCGAGCGCGGCGGCCTGCTCGGCGGCTTGCAGAGCCGCGTGCGCGGCACGATCTTCGCCGCCAACGTCAACCTCGGCATCGCCCAACTCTTCAACCCGACCGACCGTAACAGCGACGGCGTAATTGACGACGTTGACCTGACGCTCCCCATCAGCGAAAGGTTCTTCACCGGCGGCTCGACGACCTTGCGCGGTTTCGGCTTTGAAGAGGCCGGGCCGCGCCTCGCCGTCTGCCCGACCGGCTCGACCCTGAGCGGGCAGGTCAACAGCGGCAACGTCTGCACGGGCGGCGTCTTCCGCAACACGAGCGGCGACCCCGTCACGCTCAACCCGTTCACAGTGCCCGTCGGCGGCAACGCCATGGCGGTCGTAAACCTGGAAGCGCGCGTGCCTTTGACAAAAACTTTTCAGATCGTGCCGTTCTACGACGGCGGCAACGTCTTCCGCCGCATCGGCGACATCTTCGGGCGCAACGACCGGCGGCCGGGCGAGCCTCTCAACACGCGCAACCTCCGCGTCCAGTGGTCGCATACGGTCGGACTCGGCCTGCGCCTGCGCACGCCGGTCGGCGCGCTCGGCATTGATTACGGCTTCCTGCTCAACCCGCCGGAGTTCGATCTCCCGCAGGCGACAGGGATACCCGCCATCATTCGCATCCGCCGCTCGCAGATACACTTCCGCTTCGGGCAAGCGTTCTAGGCGGTTGGGGAAAAGGGTAAAGGGTAAGGGGTAAGGGAATGAGGAAGCGACACAAAAAGGTTTCGATGAAAAGGCTTGGCAGGCACGCGCGCGTCTTGCTGCTTGCCCTCACCCTTTTCCCCTTACCCTTTACCCTTTACCCTGCGCCCGTTTCGGCGCAGGAAGTGGTGGATCGCTGGGTGGCGACGATCAATAACCGCGAGTTGATCACCTACACGGACTTGCTGTGGCAGTTGGCGTTGCAGCCCGACACGCCGATTGACGAACCGCGCTCCGAAGATTTGCAGCGCGTCTTAAACCTCCTCATCGATCAACGCCTCATCTCGCAGGAGGCCGGAAAACTCCCGACCATCCGCCCCTCCGACGCCGACGTGGATAAGGCGACGAACGAACTCGTCAAACGCTTCCCCTCGCAAGCGGCCTTCTACGAACGCCTCGCGCGCGTCGGGTTGACGGGCGAGGGCTTGCGCGAGATCGTGCGCCAGCGCGTCGAGATCGATAATTATCTCAACTTCCGTTTCCGCTCCTTCACCATCATCTCCACGCAGGAGATCGCAGACTACTACCGAGACGTGTACGTCCCGCGCCACCGCCGCCTCTCTCCCGGTCGCATCGTCCCCACGCTCGAACAGGCCACGCCCGAAATCGAACGCACGCTCACCGAGAGCAAGATCGAATCCGATACCGACGCCTTCCTCGAAGACGCGCGCACGCGCGCCGACATCGTTATCCTCAGTCAGGTATAATGCTGAACGCAGCGGTCAGAAGTCAGAGGTTAAAGGTCAGTAGTTAAAACTGCCTTTCTCTCACCTCCGACCTCTCACCTCTGACCTCTATTTTTATGTGGCGCAAAAATACAGAGCAGCCGAAGCGTCTGCGCGTGGGGCTGGCGTTGTCGGGCGGCGCGGCGCGCGGGGCGGCTCACGTCGGCGTGTTGAAGGTGCTGGCGGAAGCGGGCATCACGATTGACACGGTGGCGGGCACGTCGGCGGGCGCGCTCGTCGGCGGGGCGTTTGCCGCCGGGATGCGTGTCGCGGAACTCGAAGAGTTGGGGCGCGAGATGCGCTGGCGCAATTTCGGGCGGATGACGCTCTCGCGGCTCGGCGTGCAATCGAACGCGCGCATGGAAGATTACATACGCGCGCGCTTCCCCGTCACGCGCTTCGAGGAGATGCCGATTCCTTTCGCCGCCGTCGCCACCGATTTGCACACGGGTCTCCCGGTCGTCATGCGCGACGAGGGCGACGTGGCGTTTGCGATTCGCGCGAGTTGCGCCGTGCCCGGCTGGTACGTGCCCGTCACCGATGCTCAGGGTCGTCAACTCGTGGACGGCGGCCTCGTCGCCAATTTGCCTGCGGCGGCGGCGCGCTCGCTCGGCCCCGACATCGTCATCGCGGTTGACGTGAATTTCGAGGGCGCGAAATTTCTGGGGCCGCCGCAGTCGGCCATCGGCGTGCTGTTCCAGTCCATGATGGTTGTGCAGCGCACGGTCTCGACGCACGAGGGGCGCAACGCAGACATCGTCATCCGTCCGAAGGTCGGCCACATCCGCTGGGACGAAATGACGCGCGCCGCCGAAATGATCGCGGCGGGCGAAGAGGCCGCACGCGTCGCGCTCGATAGCATACGTGCGCTCATCACGCCGCCCGTCGAAGAACACCCCTCCTGGATACAACGCCTCCTGCACAGACCGGCCACCGCTGCCGCCGAGCGTCGCGGCACACACGAGTCGAACGCCCTCGAAAAAAGTAAGCAACGCACCTCGCCGCGTTAAACGACTCGTTTTGAGACGGCCACGCGCGCCGCACCTCTCCCGCCCGTGTACCGAAAACCGACGAAGCGCAGTCAATGCGACCTCGCAGCGCCCCTTCCGGCTTTTCGCGTCAGGCTCCTAAACTCTTCACAAATCAGAGCATAGCCCGCATCGAGCGGTGCGCGGCGGCAACGTTTTGCCCGCTGGCACAAACATTGCTCAACACGGGCAGCAGAAGATTTTCGGGGGTGAAGCGGCATGAAGGAATTTGGCAACAACATTGCGAAGCTATTTTTCATCATCATGGTTATGATCGCGCTGGCCGTCTCGACCGCGACGCTCTCACAATGGGCTAGTCCTGAGACGAGCGCAAACGGCGGCGGCGGCGAAGGCGTCGTGCAGAGCGAGACCGCGCCTGCCCTGAGCGCCTCCGTCACGCCCTGAAAATGGCGCGCACGCGCGGACGGTAACTCGTTCCGCAGAATTCGCCGCCGATTAGTCGTTTATCAATCACATCACAGAGCCGGGAAACTAAGGCACGAGACGCAAGAGTCTCGAAGGCAGGGCTACGTGTGTCAAAAAACTGTCCGTTGTCTTTTGTCAGCAGTCAGTTGTCCGTTGTACGTGACTGACGAGTTAGTAACTAAAGATTGAATTGGACAACCGACGACGGATAAAAACAACTGACAACTGGCAACTGACGACGGACAGCTTTCAATCATGGCAATCGAGATCACATCGGAGCGACGCGAAGCGCGACGGCTTCCGCGTCTCTTGAAAAAACGACGACGAAGCGTGGCGGCACATTCGCAAAAAACGCGTGCCTGGTCGCGCCTGTTGCGCTTCGCGGGTGTGTTCGCGCTCGCCCTGTGCGCGGCGGTCTTCGCCTCGATCATCTATTGCTACAACGGCGCGGCGGACACGATTGATCGGCGTCTGGCTTCGGGCTACCTGACGAGCCGCGCCGGACTCTACGCCGCGCCGCGCGTGCTGCGCGCGGGACAAAAATTTCAGCGCGAGCGTCTCATCGAAACTCTGCGCCGCGCCGGTTACGTCGAACAGTCCGCGAGCGACGTGTGGAGCGGCGCGTTTCGCTCCACCCCGGAAGGCGCGGTCGAGATCAGCCCGCGCCGCGCGCCTGCTGCTGCTGCTGCTGCGGCGGCACAGCCCGCGCCGCAAGGCTTCACGCCCGAAGTCGTGCGCGTCGAGTTTGATCGCAAAGGTCGCATCGGCGAGATTACGGGCGACGGTGTCGCGCTCGACGCGTTCGTGCTTGAGCCGGAAGCGTTGACTAACGATGCTGCGACAAAGACCGGAACGCGCGCCACGCTCGCCTACGCAGACATTCCGCCCGTGCTCTCCAGCGCCATCCGCGCCATCGAAGACCGGCGCTTCTTCGAGCATCACGGCATTGATCTCGCGGGCATCGGGCGCGCGCTCCTGAGTTGGACGGGCGACGGCGCGCACCGGGGCAGCACCAGTGCGCCGGAGCGACAGGGCGGCTCGACCATCACGCAGCAACTCGTCAAGAACACTTATCTCACGCCGGAGCGCACGCTGCG
>DASQDV010000836.1:0-6912 GCA_035633995.1 Pyrinomonadaceae bacterium
TGCGGATGCAAGCGGGGTGGGAACTGTCTGTTTGAAATACTTCACGGGGGTCGTACTCCTTCAAGGGTGGAAATCCTGAGTGGTTGAGTTGCAGGTAAAATGTCAGAGGACTGCAACTGCGGACGGCAACTGCGTGGCAAATATATTGTCACAGCCGCATTTTATTGGCAAATCTTTTACGGGGCGAAGGCGCCGAAATTTTATGACGGCACGCGCCGAAGATTATGGCGGAGCGTTTGACCGCACGGGCGGCGCGGGCACCTTGCCGCGCCCCGTTTTCATCTAAACTTTGCGAACGGGCGGCGACGGTGTATGCGAGTTTGACGCGAAGTTTGCGCGTCTGTTACTTTCGTCTGTTTCGTCAGGGAGAAGATTCTCAACCATCAAGAGGAAGTGTAAAAATAATGGCACAAGACGTTTTTATTTTAGGCGGCAAGCGCACGCCGATGACCGAATATGTCGGCGCGTTGAAGGATATCAAGGCAATTGACCTCGGCGCGGCGGCCTCGCGCGGCGCGCTTGAGGCGACGGGCGTTGCGGCGGAAGAGATTGACCACACCATCATCGGCAACGCCTTGCAGACTTCGGGCGATGCCATCTACGGCGCGCGCCACGTCGCGTTGAAGGCGGGCGTGCCCGCAGAGCGTCCCGCGCTCACCGTCAACCGGCTGTGCGGCAGCGGCATCCAGTCAATCGTCTCCGGCGCGCACATGATCATGCTCGGCGAAGCGCGCACCTGCCTCGTCGGCGGCATGGAATCAATGTCTATGGCGCCGCACGCCATCTACGGTGCGCGCTCCGGCTTCGGGCTGGGTCAGGGCAAACTCGAAGACACGCTGATGGTCGCGCTCCTCGACACCTACTGCAACACGACGATGGCGGGCACGGCGGAAAACCTCGCGCGGCGCTACGAAATCTCGCGCGAAGATCAAGACCGTTACGCGCTCCGCTCGCAAGCTGAGGCGAAGCGCGCGCAGGACGCAGGGCTTTTCAGGGAAGAGATCACGCCCGTCGAAGTGAAGACGCGCAAAGGCGTCAAAGTTGTTGACACGGACGATCACCTGCGCCCCGACACGACGCTCGAAGTGCTCGGGAAACTCCCGACGGCGTTCAGCAAAGACGGCTTCGTCACCGCCGGAAACGCTTCCGGTATTGTTGACGGCGCGGCGGCGCTCGTCATCGCGGGCGAAGAGTACGTGAAGTCGAGAAACGTCGCTCCGCTCGGCCGCATCGTCGCGTGGGCTTACGCGGGCGTCGAACCGGAAGTGATGGGCATCGGCCCCGTGCCCGCCGTGCGCAAAGCTCTGGAGAAGGCCGGGCTGAAACTGTCGGACATTGATCTGGTCGAAGTCAACGAAGCGTTTGCCGGTCAATACCTCGCCGTCGAGAAAGAACTCGGACTCGACCGCGCGCGCACGAACGTCAACGGCGGCGCAATCGCGCTCGGCCACCCGCTCGGCGCATCGGGCACGCGCCTCGTGCTCACGTCGCTGCTTGAGTTGCGTCGGCGCGGCGGTCGCTACGCGCTCTCCACCGCCTGCATCGGCGGCGGCCAGGGCATCGCCATCATCGTCGAAAGGCAGGGATGAAAAGCTGTCCGTCGTCCGTTGTCAGTTGTTTTTTGTCTGTTGCCAGTTGAGCAATTCTATCTTTAGCTGCTTGAGTGAGCGCTACATGCAACGGACAACGGACGACTGACAATTCTTTCCGTACGAACGCCCCGCACAGGTTCTCTCCTCAAAAAACCTGCCGGGGCGTCCGACGTTTGCGCCAACAGTTTTCCCCCCTCTGGCGCAAATATGAATTCCACGAATTAGCGGGCTGGCAAACTCCAACGGATGTCGCCTCTACCCGCCGCTCCCTATCTCAATCACCGTGCCACACGCCCTCGCACCGCGACGAAGCGCCGCGCGCGACGCTAAATGCAGGAATTGCAGGGCGCGAAGTGCCCGCCGCGAGGTCTGCGACGAAACGCCGGTGCGGGACGCGCTGGCGATACTTGCTACGCACTTTTTAGCGCGCACGAAAGAGATCGTTGAATTAGTGCTTGCAAACAGGGACGTTTGGGGGCAAGTGCGAACGGAGTAGCCAGTGCGAATGAAGTATGCGAATAAAGTCGGGGCTGGGAAGTATTTTGTGTGCGGCGCGTGCGTTCGTCGAAGCGCGCGGGATGGCGCTTGAGGCAGCCGCCGGAGGCGCGCGGGGCGGCTTTAATTCGCGGTAGATTTTCGGTGCGCGTCGAACTATGGCCGCTCGCGCGCGGAATAATTTTGCCCGCGCTCGCGGGGGGCGAGAGGGCGCGCAATTTAGGCTTGCCGCCGCGCTTGATTTGTAGTATTTAACATCACGTTTATATTGCCGTAAGGCTCGCGCAACCGCCCCGCCTTATGCTATAAATTCGCTTTACACACTGGCACGCAGTCTTTCAATACCTACACAAGGTCTAATTGCAAACATCTTCGGACGCGGAAGTTGCCCCCCAAAGGTCTGCGCTGTGTCTGAATTCAGCCTAACAATCGAAATAGAAAAGAAGGACGAAATATGTCGAAACTATCTCTGCACCGCTCAGCCTGCGCGCTGATGGTCATGTTGCTCTGCTTTGCGTTCGGGGTCGGCACAGCCTCGGCGCAATCGGAGTCCAGTTCCGGCCAGATCGCCGGAGCCATTACGGATTCCACCGGAGCTGCCGTCCCGAATGCGACGGTCACGGTGACGCACAAAGAAACGGGTCTGACACGCACGGCGACGACGACGGATGAAGGTCTCTACACCATCCCGCTGCTGCCGACCGGAACCTACACGATAGCCGCGCAGGCCGGCAACTTCGCCGAGACGAAACTGGAGAACGTGGTCGTCAACGTCGGGCGCGTGGCCGACGGCAACATCACGCTCGGCGTGAGCGGCGTGCAAGAGGTCGTGACCGTCTCGGCTGAAGCCATTCAGGTGACGCGCAACGAGTCCGACGCCGTCGTCAACGAGCGCGCGATCAACAACCTGCCGATCAACGGTCGGCGCTTTCAGGATTTCATCACGCTGACGCCGACGGCGCAGGTCGATCCGCAGCGCGGCCAGATTTCGCTCTCCGGCCAGAAGGGCATCAACTCGAACATCAACGTTGACGGCGTTGACTACAACCAGCCCTTCTTCGGCGGCATACGCGGCGGCGAACGCTCCAACCTCGCCTTCACCCTTCCGCAGGAAGCGATCAAAGAGTTTCAGGTCGTCGCCTCCGGCTACTCTGCGGAGTTCGGACGCTCGACCGGCGGCATCGTCAACGCCGTGACCACATCCGGCGATAACGACATTCACGGCTCGGCCTTCTACCTGTTGCGCCCCAGCCGCCTCGCGCGCGGCAACGAGTACACGGAGGCTTTGCAGGAGCAGCGCCTGACCGCCGCCGGCGTAGATGCCTCGCTCGCTCCCACGCAGCACCAGTTCGGCGGCTCCATCGGCGGGCCGATCAAGCAGAACAAACTTTTCTATTTCGGCGCTTACGAGCAACAGAAATTCAACGCGCCCCGCCAGATCGTCTTCGGCATCGCTAACACTTTCCCGACCGGCGCGACTTTGACGGCGACACAACTGGCCGCCCTCCAGCCCGCCCTCGACTTCTATCGCAACGAGCAGGTCGGCTATGACCTGACCATCGACGCCTACGCCGGTCTGGGTCGCGTTGACTGGAACATCAACAACGAAAACCGCTTCAACATCCGTTTCAGCGCCAGCAAGAACGAGGCGGAGAACGCCGTCTCCAGAGGCGAAACTTCGCTCGACCCGACGACGACGCAGGCGCTCTCCACCAACGGCACGGAGAAGAACAAGACCAAGATCGGCGTCGCCCAACTCGTCAGCAGCTTCGGCGCGAGCAAGGTCAACGAACTGCGCTTGCAGTACGCGCGCGAGGATCGCCCGCGCGAGTCCAATTCCTCGCAACCGCAAATCTTTACCTCCTTCGCCACCTCCGGCGCGACCAACTTCCTGCCGACCACGCAGTACGACACGCGCGCCCAGTTGGCCGACAGCTTCACCATCATCTCCGGCAACCACAACATCAAGTTCGGCGGCGAGTACAGCCGCCTCTACGCCAACCAGACGTTCGGCTTCAACCAGTTCGGCCAGTACGATCTGCGCATCGGCAACACGGCGCAGAACATCGCCGATGCGCTGCAAAGGTTGTCGAATGTAGTCCAGCCGCAGGTCGGAACAGCTCAGGCGATTTTGGGACGCTTCGACGATTCGCGTGCCCGCTACAACCGCCAGATCGGAAACCTTCAGGCTGACTACCATGTTCACGAACTGGCCTTCTTCGGTCAGGATTCGTGGCGCGTGTCGTCGAAGTTGTCCGTCAACTACGGCCTGCGCGCCGAGCAGCAGTACAACCCCGAACCCGAAGTCTCCAACACGCAGATCGCCAACATCGTGCAGAACACGAGATTCCCGATTCGCGGCACGGGCTACACGCCCAGCATCCCCGACAGCGGCTGGCAGTTCGGCCCGCGCGTCGGCTTCGCCTACGATCCGGAAGGTCAGGGCAAGATGGTCATTCGCGGCTTCGCAGGTTACTACTACGCGCGCACGCCGCTCATCGTCATTGCCGACAGCACCAACAACTACCGCATCCCGCCCGCGAACGTGAGCACGCAGTTGGGCACGCTGAGCGGATTTAACCAGACGAACTTCAATACATTTCTGAACACTCCCGCGGGTCAGCCGTATCGAACTATTACCGGCTGCGACCCCGCCGCCGCTCTCAACTCGGACGCGCGCAACCGCTGCACGCCGAACACGGTCTATCGCCAGTTCGCCATCGCCGGCATCAACCTCAACAACTTCCCACTGGACAACCTACCAGTCCTTTCACTGGAACAAATTGGAACCATCAACAGTGGTCTCGGCTTAAATCCGAATCCCTTTGTCAACGCACAAGTCACGGGACACGCCGAGGACTTCAAGAACCCGCGCTCCTTCCAGTTCGGCTTCGCCTTCGAGCGCGAAGTGGCGCGCAACTTCACCGTCGGCCTCGACTACGCACACGTCAAGTCCGACCGCATCCAACGCAACCGCGACTTGAACCTGCCCGCGCCGCTGACGGCCGAGCAGTACGTAGAGTTTTTGCGCACGAGCAACACGGCGGCCAACTTCAACACGCTCGTCACCAACGGCTCTATCGGCCAGATTTTGCAATCGGGTCGCACCTTCATCGCCATCAACACGCCCGCCGGTCTGACCTTCCCTGGCGGCTCGGTCTCGACGCGCCAGCGCCCGACTCAGGCGCAGCAGGGCTTCGCGCTCGGCGCTGTCCAGGTGCGCGAGTCAACGGCGAAGTCGCTCTATCGCGGCTTGACCATGCGCGCCCGCTATAACCACCGCCGCGCTCAGATCAACGCCTACTATGTCCTCTCGCGTGCGCTCGGCGACGACGACAACGAGCGCGATTCGGGCGGCGTGGCTTACGCCGATCCGTATGACCTGCGCCGTGAGTATTCGCGCAGCCGTCTCGACCGCGAGCACCAGTTCGTGGCAAACCCGATCTTCTTCCTGCCTTACGGCTTCGAGGTTTCGAGCGCGATTCGCCTGCGCTCCGGCAACCCGATTAACCCGACTTCGGGCGCGGATTTGAACGGCGACGGCAGCAACAACGACCGCCCGCTGCTCGTCCCCGGTCTGACTTACCAGCGCAACGACTTCCGCAACCCCGCGATCTACGACGTTGACCTCCGCCTGCAAAAAGGTTTCAGCCTCGGCGAGACGCGTCGCTTGGTCTTCACCTCGGAGTTCTTCAACGTGCTCAACCGCGCGAACATCATCTTCCCGTCCCCGAACACCGCAACGTCTTCGGGTCAGGCGGGACAGTTCTGCGGTCAGGCGAGTCAACTCTGCGGCTTGCAGGGCGTCACGAATACAAACTTCCTGCGCACGCGTGACAACACGACGGGCGCGATTCTCGTCAACAACACCAACCCTGGAAGCCAGGTCTTCCAGATGCAGATCGGCGCGCGTTTCCAGTTCTAACGCGAACACGCTACGGTCTCTTCAATCCGAAAAGCGAGGGCGCGCCCATGATGGGCGCGCCCTCTTTCTTTGTCCGAAGACCAACCGCGCACGCCTCCCACTGTACGGAAACGGACGCAAAGCCAACTCGCACTCCCTCCGCCTGCGAACGCGCCCGCGCCCCGCGCAATCCGTTCTCTCCTAAAGATTTTCATTCCCGCGCGCTCGAAACTCAGCCGCACGCACGCCGCTGGCACAGCCGTTGCCGTTTATCTCCCGCGACCGAGCACGAAGAAGCGTTTCCGCTTCTCGACAACAACTGGTCAAGCGGGCAAACATTTTAGAGGAGGCACGACATTATGGGTTTACCGAACAGCGACGAGATGGAAGGAAAATTTGATCAGGCCAAAGGCGCGGTGAAGGACAAAGTGGGCGAAGCCACAGGCGACCGCGATCTCGAAGCCGAAGGCGAGGCCGACCGCGCCTCCGGCAACATTCAGGAAGGTTTCGGCACCGCCCGGCGTAAAGTCGGCGAAACCATCGAAGACATCGGCAACAAGATCAGCCGGTAGAAGAAGACGTTCAAGCAGGAACGCGAAACGCGGAACGAAAGACAAGTTGCTTTTCGTTCCGCGTTTCGCGTTCCTGCTTGATCGTTATTCTTATTCCTGCCTGACGTGGTCCGCGCCGAGGTCTGTGAGCAGTTTCTCGATGGTCTCGGCCTCCTCGTTCGACTTGGCTTCGACGCCGATGAGAATGCCGCCGCCGCGCAAGCCCGCATCGTAAACTTTCGCGCGATGTTCGGGGATGCCCGCGCCGACAAGCGCGCCGATCACGCCGCCCGCCGCGCCGCCCGCACCCGCGCCCGCCAGTGCCGCCGCAATCGGCCCCGCAATGACGAGTCCCAAACCCGGCAGAGCG
>DASQDV010000837.1:0-4824 GCA_035633995.1 Pyrinomonadaceae bacterium
GCCGGAGACGAAATAGATGCGCTTCGAGTCGGGCGTGAACGAGAAGCCTTCGACGTAAGCGTCGAACTTGTCGAGCAGTTCGCGCGACTTCTTCGCCTGCCGGTCGTAGAGCATCAGACGCCAGCGCGCGCTCTCGAACCCGGCGGTCGCCTGCGAACGATAAGCGATGTAGCGACCGTCAGGCGAATAAAGCGGCGACTGATCCGAACCCTTGTTGTCTCCCGTGATGCGCTGCGGTTCGCCGCCCGCGACCGGCACGATGAAGATGTCGTTGTTCGTGGAAGTCGCTTCAACCTTTTCGGTGTTGCGCGCAAAGGCGAGTTCCTTCGAGTCGGGCGAGAAGGCGTAATCGGTCGGGCCGCCTAAGCTAAAGGGCGGGGCGTCGAAGTTGCCGGGCGTGAGGTCGCGCGCCGCGCCGGTGCCGTCTGCGTTGACGACGAAGACGTGCGTGCGCTTGCCGTCCTTCCAACTCGTCCAGTGGCGATAGAGCAGGCGATCAATAATCTTCGCCTTGACCTTGCCCTCTTCCGCCTCTTTGTCGCGCTTCCGGTTGCAGGCGTCGTCGGCGCAATCCGGGTAGATGTCGGAGACGAAGGCGAGCATGCGCCCGTCGGGCGACCAGACGGGGTCGCTCGC
Organism: Pyrinomonadaceae bacterium; assembly: GCA_035633995.1. GTDB lineage: Bacteria > Acidobacteriota > Blastocatellia > Pyrinomonadales > Pyrinomonadaceae > JAIVJZ01. The sequence continues at coordinate 637 of DASQDV010000837.1, forward strand.
GCCCGTCGAGATCGTCGTCACCTGTTTGATGTCGCCGCCGCGCGCGTCCATCGTGTGAATCTGCCCGCCGCGCACGAAGGCGATGCGCTTGCCGTCGGGCGACCAGCGCGGGCTCGTCGCAGACGTGTCGCCCGTCGTCAGTTGCACGGGGTCGCCGCCCGCCGTCGCCACCAGATAGATTTGCGTGCGGCTGCGGTTGGCGGCCTTGTCCGGGTCGCTGATTTGGTACGCGATCCAGCGCCCGTCGGGCGACAGTTGCGGGTCGCCGACGCGGCGCACTTTCAACAGATCGTCAATCGTCAAAGGGCGCTTCGCCGTCTGCGTCGCCGTAACGACGAGGGCGGAAGCGCACAGCACGAGCGCGAAGAACATGACACGAAGGGCAAGACGCTTCATAAAATTCTCCTCGAAAATCTGGATGTGTGGGAAAGTTTCCGGCTTGCCGCAATTTATCATAGATGGCGCGTGCGCCGCTAATAGCCTCTCCTCTGTGCCCGCTCCGTCTCTCCAGTGTCCGGCGGTGAGTGCCGTTGATTACAACTCACCGCCGGACACTGGAGGCGCTGAAGCGGGCACAGAGAGTCCGAGAGAGATTCGTGCGCTGCAAAAGCGGGGATACGCTTCCTCGTTTTGCTTGACGCCCGCCTCGTCGCCTCTGATAATCAACCGGTCAACAGTTGCCAAGCCCCATGCCGGAAACTCCCGCGCAAGTTGCGTCCTCAAAGTTGAACTTTGATCTGAGGGTGGTGTGTTATGAACTTGTTTTCGCGTCGTGTGCGTTTGGCTTGCGCTTCCATTCTCGCCACGTTTCTCGTCTTCTTCGCAACTCTTAGTTCGCGTGCGGCGACAGTGCCCGCCGGTTTCACCGATACGCTGGTGGCGGGCAACCTGACGAACGCGACGGCGATGGCGATTGCGCCGGACGGGCGCATCTTCGTCTGCTTGCAGGACGGCAATCTGCGCGTCGTCAAAAACGGCGCGCTCTTGCCGACGCCCTTCCTCACCGTCACGGTCAACGCCTCAGGCGAGCGCGGCCTTCTGGGCGTCGCCTTCGACCCGAACTTTGCATCGAACAATTTCGTCTACGTCTATTACACGGCGACCACGCCTGCGATTCACAATCGCGTCAGCCGCTTCACCGCAAACGGCGACGTGGCTGTGGCGGGCAGCGAAACGGTCTTACTCGATCTGGACAACCTGAGCGGCGCGACGAATCACAACGGCGGCGCGATGCACTTCGGCCTCGACGGCAAGCTCTACATCGCCGTCGGCGAAAACGCCAACCCCGCCAACGCGCAGACGCTCTCGAACCTCCTCGGCAAGATGCTGCGCATCAACTCGGACGGCACGATCCCCGCGGACAATCCCTTCTTCTCGACGGCGACGGGCAGGAACCGCGCCATCTGGGCGCTCGGTCTGCGCAACCCTTACACGTTCAACTTCCAGCCCACGACGGGTCGCATGTTCATCAACGACGTGGGGCAGAACGCCTTCGAGGAGATCAACGACGGCATCGGCGGGTCGAACTACGGCTGGCCGAACTGCGAAGGACACTCGTGCGGCTCGACGCCGCCCGCAAATTATCGCGCGCCGCTTTTCGTCTACGGCCACACGGGCGCTGCCCCGACGGGCTGCGCCATCACGGGCGGCGCGTTCTACAACCCGGCGACCGTGCAGTTCCCCGCCGAGTACGTCGGCAAATATTTCTTCGCCGATTTTTGCACGAGCTTCATACGCACAATTGATCCGGCCAGCCCCGCCGTCTCTGCGGGCTTCGCCACCGGCGCGGCTTCGCCCGTGGATTTACAGGTCGCAAACGACGGCAGCCTGTATTACCTGCAACGCGGCAGCACCGGCCAACTCCGGCGCATTCAATACCCGGCGGGGCAGACGCCGCCCACCATCGGCCAGCACCCGCAGAGCCAGACGGTCGCCGCCGGTCAGCCCGTCACCTTCACGGTCAGCGCGTCCGGTTCGACACCACTACAGTTCCAGTGGCAGCGCAACAACGTGAACATCCCGAACGCGAACTCCGACAGCTACACCATCCCTGCCACGAGCGCGGCGGACAACGGCGCGCAGTTCCGCTGCATAGTGACCAACGCCTTCGGCAGCGCGACGAGCAACAACGCGACGCTGACCATTACCACAAACACCCCGCCAGCCGCGTCGGCGCGCGACGTTTTGATCAGCGAGTATCGTCTGGACGGGCCGGGCGGTTTGCGTGACGAGTTTGTCGAACTCTACAACAACACGGACGAGGCGATCACCGTGAGCACTGCGGACGGCTCTGCGGGCTGGGCTCTGGTGACGGGACGCGAAGGGGCTTCGGGCGTCGTGCTCGAAACTTATCACATCATCACCAATGGCAAGGTCATCCCTGCGCGCGGGCATTATCTCATCACGGGCAGCGCCTACACGCTCGGCGATTACGGCGGCGCGAACCGCGCGCAGGGCGACGGCGCGAGCCAGAACGATCTCTCAGGCGACGACGCCGGGCACCCGTTTCGCGGCGTCGCACTCTTCCGCACGGCGGACGCGAACAGCTTCACGGACGCAAACCGGCTCGACGCGGCGGGCGGCGCGTGCGCCGACGCGCGTTTGAGCGAGGGCACGCTGCCTGCATTTCTCTGCCGGAACGTCGGCACAGCCGCGACGCCCGCCGCCATCTACAGTCTCATACGCAAACAGCCGGGCGGCACACCGCAAGACACGGACGACAACGCCGCAGACTTCGCGCTCGTCGCCGTCCAGAGTCCTTTGCAGAGCGCGGCGACGGGGAGCAACATCGCGGCTGAACTCGGCGCGCCGGGGGCGGAAAACTCCACCAGCCACACGCAACATAACGCCGACATCAAAGCCTCGCTCGTTGACCCGCAGGCGGCTTCGAGCGCCGCGCCCAACCGCGTGCGCGCGGGCGGGCAGATACCGAACGGGCAGTTCGGCACGCTCACCATCCGCCGCCGCTTCACCAATAAAACGGGGCGCACCGTCCTGGCCTTGCGCTTCCGCCTGATCGGCATCACGACGCTCGGCACGCCCGTCGCGTCCGCCCCGCAGGCTGACTTGCGCGCATCCAGTTCGTCCGACACGGATGTACAGACGAGCGGTGGCGGCGTGCTCACGGTCAAAGGCACGATCCTTGAACAGCCTCCGGCGCAAACTTCGGGCGGCGGGCTGAACTCCACGCTCGTCGTGCCGCTTCAGGGCGGCGCGCTGATTCAGGGCGCGAGCGTTGACGTGCAGTTCGTCCTCGGCGTCCAGCAGGACGGCAATTTCCGCTTCTTCGTCAACGTCGAAGCCCTGACCCAGCCCGTCTCCAACAACCAGCAGAAAGGCGCGCAGGGGAAAACGAACAGGTGAAAACAGGTTGAAGGAGGAACGCGGAACGATGAAGTAGTTTTTTGTCAGTCGTCAGTCGTCAGTTGCATGTGACAATCACGCAGGTTGCTAAAGACAGTCTTGAACAACTGACTACTGACTACTGACAACGGACTACTAACAGCCTTCCGTTCGTCGTTTTTTAGAAAATAGAGTGAACTAATGCGGGCTTTAAGACGTTTTTCTTCGTGGACTTCAACGGGAGAGGCAAACTTCACGCGCTTAATAATCGTAAACACCGGGCGTTTGTGTGGTGCGCGCCGAATGGCAGGAGAGGGCTGGCGATGAAACTCAAAATCTTTATTGTGCTGGTGGCGGTGGTCGTGGCGTGGGTGGCCGGGCGATGCGTCAAGAGCGGCGGGCAATCAATCGTCGGCTCGGTCGAGCGGAGCATGCATCACGGCGGCGAGGACGATGCCGCCGCTCCGGTCGGTTCGAGCGAGCGGCGCATCAACGAGATGTTCGAACTGGCGGAGGGCGCGCACGTCGAGGTCATCGGCATCAACGGCCCCGTCTCGGTCGAGGCCGTTGACGGCACGAACGCCGAAGTTCGCGTGACGACGACGGCGGGCAGCGCGGGCGCTCTGGACGCGCACCAGATCATCGTCGAGCATACGCCTGCGAGCCTCACGGTGCGCGGCAAGAGCAGCAACGGCTGGGGCTTCTGGCGCTGGCTGCGCGGCGGCGGCGAGGCCCGGCACAACGTCGTGTTGAAAGTTCCGCGCCGCGTCGAACTCACGGTGCGCGGCACGAACGGGCGCGTCACGGTCGGCGAGATTGAAGGGTCTGTGCAGGTGGCGGGCATCA
>DASQDV010000838.1:0-3615 GCA_035633995.1 Pyrinomonadaceae bacterium
CCTCGAATATCAGGTGCGCGCCGCCGAAGCCGATTACAACAACATCCGCGCGCGACTCGAAAGCGAGCGCATGAGCCAGCAGGCCGCCGCCGCCACCGTGCAGGCCGAATACCAGCAGGCCAAACTGCAATCCGACACCGATGAAGAACTCGCCAAAGACGGTTTGATCCCCGCCATCAATTTGAAACTCTCGCGCGTCCGCGTGGCCGATTTAGCCAATCGTTACAACATCGAGAAGAAGCGCCTGGACGGCACGGCGAAATCCGCGCAGGCGCAACTCGCCTCGCAACAGGCGCGCATCGCCCAGCTCAAAGCGCAACTCCAACTGCGCCAGACGCAGGTGGGGACGCTGCGCGTGCTCGCCGGGGCGAACGGCGTGCTGCAACAGATGCAGGTCGAAGTCGGGCAGCAGGTGCAGCCGGGCACGAATCTCGCGCGCGTCGTCGAGCCGCAAAATTTGAAGGCCGAACTGCGCATCGCCGAGACGCAGGCCAAAGACATCTCGCTCGGCCAGCAGGCGATGATCGACACGCGCAACGGCATCATCCCCGGCCACGTCGTCCGCATTGATCCGGCGTCGGAGAACAGCACGGTCAGGGTTGACATCGCGCTCGACGCGGCGCTGCCGCAGGGCGCGCGCCCAGACCTGAGCGTGGACGGCACGATTGAACTCGAACGACTCGACAACATTCTCTACGTCGCGCGCCCCGCCTTCGGGCAGGCGCAAAGCACCATCGGCATGTTCAAACTCGAACCGGGCGGGCAGTTTGCCACGCGCGTCCAAGTCAAGCTGGGTCGCAGTTCCGTCAACACCATCGAAATTCTGGAAGGCTTACAGGAAGGCGATCAGGTGATTCTCTCGGACACCTCGCAATGGGACGCCTTCAATCGCATCCGACTTAACTAAGAACGTCCGTTGTCGGTAGTCAGTTGCCCGTGACATGTGCCGCTCGGCAGTAAGCGGTTTCGGGTCGCGTCGAACAATTGCTCACAGACAAAAACCAACGGACAACTGACTACTGACAACGGACAGTTTTAGGAGAAACTACTGAGCGCATCGAAACAACCCCTGATCCGCCTGCAAGATGTGAAGAAGGTTTTCTTCACGGACGAAGTCGAAACGCACGCCCTCGCCGGGACGCATCTCGACATCGCCAACGGCGAATACGTCTCCATCACCGGCCCTTCCGGCTGCGGCAAGTCAACCTTGCTCTCCATCCTCGGCCTCCTCGATTCGCCGACCGAAGGCAAGTACTGGCTGAACGGCAAGCTCGTCTCCGACCTCTCGCTCGGCGAGCGCGCGCACATACGCCACCGCGAAGTCGGCTTCATCTTCCAGAGCTTCAATTTGATCGGTGACTTGAGCGTCTACGAAAACGTCGAACTGCCGCTCACTTATCGCGGCATGTCGAGCGCGGATCGCAAGGCGCGCGTGACCGATGCGCTCGAAAAAGTCGGCATGGCGCACCGCGCGAAACACTTGCCGAGCCAGCTCTCCGGCGGTCAGCAGCAGCGCGTGGCAGTCGCGCGCGCCGTCGCGGGTCAGCCGCTTATCCTGCTCGCGGACGAGCCGACGGGTAACCTCGACTCGAAAAACGGCGAGGCCGTGATGGACTTGCTGCGCGAACTGCACCGGGGCGGCGCGACCATCTGCATGGTCACGCACGACCCGCGCTACGCGACTTTCGCCGACCGCGCCATACATCTCTTCGACGGTCGCGTGGTGAAAGAAGAGATGGTCAGTTTCAAAGATGCGGATGATGAAGCCGCGCCGAAAGGTGGGACGCAAGTGGAGGTGGCATGATGGGAAACCTCTGGCAGGATGTTCGCTACGGCTTTCGCACTTTAGTTAAAAGTCCCGGTTTTACTGTGGTGGCGCTCGCCGCGCTCGCGCTCGGCATCGGCGCAAACACAGCGATCTTCTCGGTCGTCAACGCCGTCCTGCTGCGCGGGTTGCCTTATCGAGATGCCGGTCAAGTGATGATCGTGTGGGAGCAGAATCGCGCGCGCGGCGGGCGAAACAACGTCGCCTCGGTGGCTAACTTTTTAGATTGGCAACAGCAGGCAAACAGTTTTCAGGAGATGGCCGCCTTCTACGACGCGGCCTTCAACCTGACGGGCGAAGGCAACCCCGAAGAGATTCCGGCGCAGGTGACGAGCGGCAATCTCCTGACCATGCTCGGCACCGAGCCTGCACTCGGCAGGGTTTATACGAAGGAAGAGGCCGAACCGGGGCGCGATGACGTGGTCGTCATCGGCCACGGCCTATGGCAGCGCCGCTTCGGCGGCTCGGCGGACATCGTCGGCAAAAAAATCAGCCTCAACGGGCAGAACGTGACCGTTCTCGGCGTGATGCCGCAGGGCTTCAAGTGGTTCATGAAAGAAGGCTCACGCACCGGAAAGGCTGCCGAGTTGTGGACGCCGACCAATTTCTCGTCGGTCATGAACGGCCCGACCAAGGGGAGAGGCCGCTTCATCACCGTGGCCGGGCGGCTCAAGCCGGGCGTCACGCCCGAACAGGCGCAGGCCGAGATGACCACCATCGCAGCCCGTCTCGAACAACAGCACGCACGATTCAATACCAACATGGGCGTCAACGTCGTGCCCGTGCGCGAGCAACTGTCGGGCGAGATCAAGACCGCGCTCTACGTGTTGCTCGGCGCGGTCGGGTTCGTGCTCTTGATCGCGTGCGCCAACGTGGCGAACCTGATGCTCGCGCGCGCGGCGAGCCGCCAGAGCGAATTTGCGATCCGCACAGCGCTTGGCGCGGGACGCACACGCATGCTCAGGCAGTTGTTGACGGAGAGCATGTTGCTGTCGATCCTCGGCGGCGCGCTCGGATTGCTCATCGCGCTCTGGGGGGTGGACGCGCTCGTCGCGCTCAGCCCGCCGAACCTCCTGGGGATGGAGAAGATCAGCCTCAGCCTGCCCGTACTCGCCTTCACCTTTCTGGTTTCAGTACTAACCGGAACCGTGTTCGGACTCGCGCCCGCGCTCGAAGCGACGCGGATGAATCTCAACGAATCTCTCAAAGAGACGGGCAAGAGCAACATGAGCAGCCGCCGCAGCCGCCGCTTGAGCAGCGGCTTCGTCGTGGCACAGGTCGCGCTCGCGCTGGTGCTCTTAATCGGCTCCACTCTGATGATCAAGAGTTTCCTCCGGCTGCAAGCGGTTGATCCCGGCTTCAAGACCGACAACCTGCTGACCCTGCGCGTGACCGTCCCGGCGTCGAAATATCCAGAGGACAATCAGATCGTCGCCTTCCACCGGCAGGCTGTCGAGCGGCTCAAATCTTTACCCGACGTGCGCTCGGTTGGGGCTGTGAGCGCGCTGCCTTTCGGCGGCAACCTCGGAGCGCGCACCTCTTTCTGGATCGAAGGGCGTCCCGCCCCGCCACCGGGCGAAGAACTCTCCACCGATGTCCGCGTCACGGATGAGAACTATTTTCAGACGATAGGAATTCCGGTGCTCAGCGGTCGCACGTTCACCGAACAGGAGGCGAAGGAAGACCGGCGCACCATCGTCATTAACGAGTCGATGGCGCGACAACACTTCCCCGGCGAAAATCCGATAGGCAAATACCTCCGGGTGCAGATGATGCCCGATCCCCAACCT
>DASQDV010000839.1:0-9297 GCA_035633995.1 Pyrinomonadaceae bacterium
CCCGCTACACCGTCACAGACCTCGGCACCCTCGATGGCAGCGACAGCAGCACGGCCTTCGGCCTTAACAGTTCCGGTCAGGTGGTCGGCTCCACGAAAGCGAGCGGGAAAGAAGATTCCATTCGCGCCTTCCTCTACAGCCGGGGCTTGATGAAAAACCTCGGCACTCTCGGAGGAATTAGAAGCGAAGCCGCCGCCATCAATAACGACGGCCATGTGGTCGGCACCTCGAACACCGCCAGCCAGCGCAGGAATGCTTTCCTCTACCGGGACGGGGTGATGTCCAGCCTCGGCACGCTCCCCGAAGACGACGGCAGCTACGCATTCGACATCAACAATTCGGGGCGGGTGGTCGGCGCATCATATAAAGTTGTCGTCCTCAACCCTTTCCCGACGTTCGCTTACAATTTCGAGCGCGCCTACCTCTACAGCGGCGGCGTCATGCAAGACCTCAGCGCCCTGCTCGGCGGCGCACACAGCAGAGCCTCCGGGATTAACGAAGCGGGCGATGTCGTTGGGAGGTTTGCCTTCAGGGAAAATTCTCGCGATTGCCCTCATCCTTTCCTCTACAGCGGGGGGAAGATGACAGACCTCGGCGAAATTTCCGGCTTCCCGTGCAGCGAGGCCGTCGATGTCAACGACTCCGGCGAGGTCGTCGGCGCGTCGAGAACTCAAGACTCCAGAAACGCGCGCCTCTTCCTTTACCGCGACGGCGTGATGTACGACCTCGGCGACCTCGGCGATCAGGGCAGTCACCCATTCGACATTAACAACGCCGGGCAGATCGTCGGCACCAATGTACCGCGCGGGAAACCTGTTTTCGCCTTCCTCTACGAGAAAGGCATCCTGCTCGATCTGAACAGCCTCATCGCCGCCGACTCGGGCTGGACGCTGGCGTCGGCAACTGACACGAACGAAGCCGGGCAGATCGTCGGATGGGGCATCCACAACGGGGAGAGCCGCGCCTTCCTTCTGACTCCGGCGACCGCCGGCAGCCTACAGTTCGACGCGCACGCCTACAGCGTCGGCGAAGGACAGCCGACGGCCACAATCACCGTCACACGCACGTCCGGCACGAGCGGCGAGGTCTCGGCCACAATCACGACGGGCGGCGGCACGGCCAGCGCCGGGGAGGATTACACCGCCGTCAGTCAGGTGGTCACCTTCGCCGAAGGCGAGTCGGGCAGCAAAACCGTCGCCATCCCCATCAAGGACGACGCGCTCGTAGAGGGCAATGAAACCGTCACCCTCACACTCGGCAGCCCGACCGCCGGGGCAATTTTAGGCAACCCCGCGACGGCGGTTCTGACCATCGCGGATAACGACGCCTGTAGCTACTCGATCAGCCCTTCCAACCACAACGCGATCCCCAAAGGTCAGATTTTCACGGTGAACATCACGGCTCAAAGCGGGTGCGCGTGGACGGCTGTGAGTAACAGCAATTTCATCAACGTGACCGCCGGGGCGAGCGGCAACGGCAACGGGGCTGTCACCCTCATCATCCTCTCGAACGGCACGGGCGTGCCGCGCACAGGCACCGTCACCATCGCCGGGCAGACCTTTACCGTGACCCAGTCCGAAGTGATACCGGATGTTCTGACGCTCGGTTTCACTCAGCCTAACTACGTGTTCAACGAAGGCGACGGGCGCGCCACGCTCACCATCAGGCGCATGGGCGACATCTTCGGCGCCGCCTCGGCGGACTACCGCACGACGGACACGGACACCTTCACCGTCGGCTGCGCCGACAACGCGAATAACGGGAATGGCGCTTACGGTCGTTGCGACTTCGCCACGACGGTCGGGAGAATAGAGTTCGCCCCGGGCGAATCGCAGAAGACGCTCACCATCCCCATCATTGACGACGGGCACGACGAACAGCCGGAAACCTTTCAGGTCGTGCTCTCGAATCTGACGGGAGCCTCCTCTACCAGCGCCAATCTCACGACGACCGTGACCATACAGGACAACGATGCGGCGGGCGCGCCCAACCCCGTCACCGCCTCTCTGCCGTTCTTCGTCCGCCAGCAATACCTCGACTTCCTGAGCCGCGAGCCCGACCAGGGCGGCTTCGACGCCTGGCTCGGCGTGCTCGGCGGGTGCGCCAACCCGAACACCGGCCCGAACGTGCCTTCGCTGTGCGACCGCATCTACGTCTCGGGCGAGGGCTTCTTCCGCTCGCAGGAGTTCCGGTTGAAGGGCGGCTACGTGTTCCGCTTCTACCGGCTGGCCTTCAACCGTCTGCCCGAGTACCCGGAGATCGTCTCTGACATGAGCTTCGTGGCCGGGCAGATGGCCGAAGAGGTCTACGCACGCAAGGCGCAACTCGCGACGCTCATCACAGAGCGGGCGGAGTTCCAGACACTCTACGCAGGGATGAATAACGAACAATTCGTCAACGCCCTGCTGGCGCGCTACCAACTCGCGCAGGTGACGACGCCCGACCCGGGGCAGCCGGACACGGGCGCGAAGGTCACGCTGACGGGCGTGGAACTAACAAGCAGACTGGCTGCCGGAACCATGACGCGGGCGCAGGTCTTACGCGCCGTAGCGGACTCGGACGAGGTGGGCGCGCGGGAGTTCAACAACGCGTTTGTGGGGATGCAGTATTACGGCTACTTAAGGCGCAAGCCCGACGAGGCCGGATTCCGGGCGTGGCTCGGCGTGTTGCAGGCGGGCAACGTGCGCACGATGGTTGACGGGTTCCTCAACTCCACAGAGTACCGCCTGAGGTTCGGCCAGCCATAAAATTCTGTAGATAGTGGAACGTCATAAATTCTGTCTGCTGCTGCGGAGGTGGCGATTGCGGTTTTCGTCAACCTTCTCCCGCCCCGCGTCCGCCCCGGTTGCAATTTCGAATTTGACTTTATGCGTGCTAGGATACACGCCGTTTGAAAGCCGCGTTTTGGCCGCTCCCTGCTACATCTCGTAGCCCCTGTAAAAAGCATCAATCATAACCCTTTCATTCGCCTTTCACAGGAATGTTGTCCGTCGAGGAATATCTCTATATGCGTTATCGCGCGCTGGTCTATCGTTCAATCATCTTCATGACGCTCATGGCCGCGACGTTTGCGTCGGGGCAGACTGTGTTCGCTCAGGCGCAGGGCACGGTAAGAATTGTGTATTACAACGGCATAAGCGGCGGCGACCTCTACAGCATGAATTTCGACGGAACCGGCGTTACCCGGCTGACTCATGATGGCATGTCGGGACTCCCGGCCTGCGCCGGCAGCGGGAAGATAGCGTTTCCCGTCACCCGCGCCGGCAATACAGATATTTACGTGATGAACTGGGACGGGACGAACCAGACGAGGGTGACGACCAACACTTCCGAGGACAACTTCCCCGCGTGGTCGCCCGACGGTCGGAAGATCGTGTTTTCGAGGTATGAACCGGCGAGCGGTCATCAACTCTGGGTGATCAACGCCGACGGTACGGGGGAGACGCGTTTGACTTCGCCGAGCACACGCGACAGCTATCAACCCTCGTGGTCGCCGGACGGCACAAAAATAGCCTTCAACAGCAACCGCAGCGGGAGCAACCAGATTTGGGTCATGGACGCCGACGGCTCGAACCCCGTGAACCTCACGATGAGCGGCAACATGGCGCAGTATCCTTCGTGGTCGCCGGACGGCAGTAAAGTCGCCTTCATCCGATCAAATTGGCCGATGTCTCAAGTCAAGGTGATCAACGCCGACGGGACGGGGGAAAAGGTGTTGGTGGACTTCGCCAGCATCAGCAACGAGACGGCATGGTCGCCCGACGGCAAGTGGATCGCCTTCGCCAGCACGATGGGCGGCGGGCAGCACAAAATCCACAGGGTCAGCACGGACGGCGGCGGCATCGTCAAACTGACGAACGGTGAGGGCGGAGACAGAGCCCCTTGCTTTCAAACAAAGAGCACGATCTCGTTCGCCGAACCCGCGTACTCCGTCGATGAAGGTGCGGGCACGGCCACCTTTACGCTGAAGCGCACGGGCGCAACCAACGGTCGGGTGTCGGCGAAAGTGAATATCACAGACGTGACCGCCAGCCCCGCCGATTATCGTTCTTTGTCGCCGGGCGCTCTCGATCTCACCTATGCTCAAATACCACTTGGCTCTCCCTATTACAGTTCGCAAATGGCTCTACAGCCCGACGGCAAGTTGCTTATAGGCTCTACTCCTGTGAGACGTTTTAATACCGACGGCAGCCCGGACACGACCTTTCAGCCCGCCAGTCTCAACTTCGGAGCCATGGCGGTAGCGCCGCAACCGGATGGGAAGATAGTGATCAGCGGCGCTTTCACTACCGTTAACAACATCAGGAAAAATAGGATCGCGCGGCTCAACGCCGATGGCAGTCTCGACGAGACGTTCGACGCGGGCGCGGGTCTCAACGATTTTGCGACTTCGATAATTGTGCAACCCGACGGCAAGATCGTGATCGGCGGCTATTTCAATAGTGTTAATTCGGTGCAGCGCTTTCATATCGCACGGCTTAACGCGGACGGCAGCCTTGATACAACGTATCAGCAACCGCTTTTCATAAGTACGGTCTACGCGATGGCGCTTCAACCGGATGGCAAAATAGTTGCCGCGACGGGGTCGGGCACCATCCGGTTGAATTCCGACGGCAGCTCTGACGATAGTTTTATACGCAGTAATGATTCTCACACCACGGTGGCGGTTGCGTTGCAGCCGGACGGGAAGATATTGATCGGCGGCTCCTTCGAGCAATTGCAGGGCACGCCTGTTTACCACATCGCGCGCCTGAACGCCGACGGGACGCTCGACCGGAGTTTCGACACCGGCACGGGGCCGAGCAGCTACGTCCAGGCGGTGGCCTTGCAGCCGGACGGCAAGGTGATCATCGCGGGCAGTTTTAATTCGTTCAACGGGACGGCGACCAGCGCCGCCGTCGCCCGGCTGAATGCCAACGGAAGCCTCGATCCTTCCTTCAAGGCGAGTCAGGAACTCCCCGGCAACTCGCCCGTCCAGTTGCTGCTCATCCAGCCGGACGGCAAAGTCCTCGTCGGCGGCTCCATGACGATGCTCGGCTCTAACTTCAACCGCAGAAGTTATGCGAGGTTGGAGAACGATCTGTTCGTGACGTGGGCAGACGGCGACGCGGCGGATAAGACCATCACGCTGCCCATCACGGAAGATTTGTTGGATGAACCGGACGAGACTCTAACCCTCACGCTCAACCCGCTCTCAGGTAACACCGTCGCGGGCGCGAACGCGGCGACGACGCTGACCATTCTGGATAACGACGTGCCGCCCGCCTTCACCAGCGCCCTCCCCCCGTCGTTCGTAACGCAGGGAAGAGAATACAGCCACACCTTCACCGCGACGGGTTCCCCCAAACCGATCTTCAACGTGACGGCGGGCGCTTTGCCGGTGGGGCTCTTTCTCATGCCCTTCACAGGCCAGTTGTCCGGCACGCCGCTCGTCGGCGGCATTTACAACGTCACCGTGACGGCCAGCAACGGCGTGTCGCCCTCCGCCTCGCAGACGTTCACCATCAGGGTCAACCGCGTCCCGGCGGCGAATCAGAACAACTACAGTCTGGCCGAAGATTCCAGTTTAACCATCGCCGCGCCGGGCTTTCTGGCAAACGACACGGACGCGGACGGCGATTCGCTGACCGCCGAGTTGATTACCACGACCACGAAAGGCACGCTCACGTTCAACGGCGACGGCTCTTTCGCTTACACGCCGAACGCCAACTTCAACGGCACGGACGGCTTCACCTACCGCGTCACGGACGGCAACGACTACAGCCAGAACGCCACTGTCTTTTTTAATGTCACGGCGGTCAACGACGCGCCGGTCAACAGCGTGCCGGGCGCGCAGGTGATCGTCGAGAACAACCCGCTGATTTTCTCTACGGCGAGGGGCAACCTGCTGTCCGTGTCGGACTTTGACGCCAATGCGAATCCGATTCGCGTCGCGTTCACGGCAACGGGCGGCACGCTCACGCTCAGTAGGACTGCCGGATTGACGTTCTTCTTGGGCGACGGCACGGCAGACGCCGCGATGACCTTCAACGGGACTCCGCTGAACATCAACCTCGCTCTCAACGGCATGAGTTTCATGCCCGCGACGGGCTTCAGCGGTATGGCAAGTCTCCAGATGAGCACAAGTGATCTCGGCAACACGGGTTCGGGCGGTGTGCTGACAGACGTTGATGTCGTCAATATTTCGGTGCTCGAAGGCGGCGATTTCCGCTTCGCCGCGCCGACCTACAGCGCCGACGAAAAAGCCGGAACCATAACGATCACGGTCGCGCGCACGGGCGGAAGCGCCGGGACGGCTGCCGTCAACTATTCGACGAGCAACGGCTCCGCCACCTCGGGCGCGGATTATGCGCCCGCGAGCGGTGTCCTTAATTTTGGTGACGGAGAGACGAGCAAAACTTTCTCGATCACGATCATCAACGACGCCGCAGCAGAGGCGGACGAAACCGTCAACCTCACGCTCGGCGGCGCGGGCGGCAGTTCCGCGAGCGCCGTCCTGACTATCCTCGACGACGATACCTCGACGCTGCAATTCAGCGCCCCGGGCTATCAGGTCAATGAAGGCGATGGCAGAGTCAGCATTACAGTCACACGTAGCGGCGACACCTCCGGCGCGGCCTCGGCGGACTACCGCACGACGGACACGGATACCTTCACCGTCGGCTGCGCCGACGCGACGAACAATCAGGGAGGCGCATACGCCCGCTGCGATTTCGCCACCACGGTCGGCAGGCTGGACTTCGCCGCAGGCGAATCGCAGAAGACGCTTATCGTGCCCGTCGTCAATGACGGGCACAACGAAATTACGGAAACTTTTCAGGTCATGCTCTCGAATCTGTCCGGTGTTCAGCAGGGCGCTGCGACGACCGCAACCGTCAGTATCCAGGACAACGATCAGGCGGGAGCACCGAACCCCGTCACCACCTCGCCGGAGTTCTTCGTCCGCCAGCAGTATCTGGACTTCCTCTCGCGCGAGCCGGACGAGGGCGGTCTCAACGCATGGCTCGGCGTGCTCAATAACTGTGCGAACATCTTCACGGGGGCGAACGTGCCATCCGGGTGCGACCGCATCTTCGTTTCGGGCGAAGGCTTCTTCCGCTCGGTGGAGTTCCAACTCAAGGGCTTCTATGTCTTCCGCTTCTATAAGGTAGGCTTCAACCGCCTGCCGGAGTATCCGGAGATCGTCACGGACATGAGCTTCGTGGCTGGACGGACGGCGGAAGAGGTCTTCGCCCGGAAAGCGCAACTGGCGACGCTCATCACCGAGCGGGCGGAGTTCCAGACCGCATATGGCGGGATGACGAACTCTCAGTACGTTGCAGCGCTTCTGGGGCGCTACAGTCTCACGCAGATCACCGCACCCGACCCCACACAACCTGATGGCTCTGCGAAGGTGACGCTGATGAGCACAGACCTGACGAATAAATTGAACGCCAATACCTTAACGCGGGCGCAGGTGCTGCGATTGGTGGCGGACTCGGACGAAGTGGGCGCGGCTGAGCTTAATAACGCCTTCGTAGGGATGCAGTACTACGGCTACCTGAGGCGCAAGCCCGATGATGCGGGATTCCGGGCGTGGCTCGGCGTGTTGCAGGCGGGCAATGTGCGCACGATGGTTGACGGGTTCCTCAACTCTGTGGAGTACAATCTCCGCTTCGGTCGGCCTTAAGAGGCGATGCGTCGAGAGGCTGCCCGCCGAGTGGTGCCTGCCGTTGTCAGGCATCAGCCACATGCTTGCCACTAAATGCCCTGAGAATGCCGGGCTAACAGCCGCCCCTGCAATAGCGGCAGCGCCGTCTCCCGCCAGAACTTGGGTTGCACATAGCCGCTCGACATGCCGCCGTGGCTGTACTTCTCTATATAAATCGGGTCGGCGTGGGAGAGCGGAAACCCGGTCAACTTCTCGAACGCCTCCTCAATGACGGAGGTGAGTCCCTCCGGCGTCGTGGGGCATGCAACGTCCTCTAAATGCCGTCGCATCTCCCTCCAGAGGTACGGGTCGCCCCGAAGTCCCCATCGGCGCGGCTCATCCTGAAAGAGCGCCGCCACTGCGGAAGTTATTCCCATTCACATCACCCCTACGCATCAACGCCCGACGCCCGGCATCAGCGGCGTGCACAGAACGTGATTGATAAGAGACCCGCTAATTGCGCGTGCGCTGCATGCAGTTATTGGATCGCGCCGCTGTTGCCGTGTCACCTGTTTTGCTCGTAGTTCACTCAATAACTCATCGGCTTCGGTCTGCTTCGCGGTCGGAAATATGGCATGGCCGCTCGTCTCGTTTGAGATGTTTTGCGGTAATTGTAGAGGTGGCTAGCCATGCGCGGCATTCGATGATCGCGCGAAAATTTGTTAGTTTAATTGGTTAGTTGAAGCCTTAATTATTCAGGAGCGAATAAATGGGAAACGAAAAAGAGGTGGAGAAGTCGTATTCGACCAAAGATGTGGTCGCCAAGCTGAGGCGTCTGGCCGACGCTTTGGAGGAGGAGAAAACTTTTGAAATACAGGTCGCGGGCGAGCGCATTTACGTCCCGCCTTACGCGAGCGTCGAGTTCGAGTATGAGCGCGTGGGAGACGAGGAAGAGTTGGAGATCGAGTTGAAGTGGAAGCGGCAATAGCGGAGCGCCGGGCGTCGCCGCGTTGAATCCGGCGCGGGTGGCCTGAATGGTATTGCCGCGCCAAAGAGTTGCCGGTTAACTACTCGCCGCGCTGCCCACCGCCGCCGCCGCCGCGCCCGCGCTCACGGCGGTATTGCCGCACGAAAGCCCACACGGCGACCGCGCAGATCGCGAGAAAGAAGATCATCGCAACGCCGATGACGAGCAGTTCTGTGCCTTCAGAGTTCATGTTTTAGTCGCTTCCTCTCGCCCCGTCGCGGTTCTTTCGTCAAACTCAAACTGCCGGTTGCTGTTGCGACAGGCAGTGGAGCGTGCCCATGCCCCAGACGAGCTGTTCGGCGTCGATGGGGACGACGCGGCGTGCGGGCAAGAGATGTTGCAGGATGTCTGCGGCGCGCACGTCGTTCGGGTGGCCGAAGGCGGGCAACAGCACGACGTTGTTGGCGATGTAGAAGTTTGCGTAGGAGGCGGGCAGACGATCCTCGCGCCCGCCGACGAGGCCGGGCATCGGCAGCGTGTGAATTTGGTAAGCCGCGCCGCGCGCGTCTGTCGCAAGTTGAAGGCGACGGTAGTTGTCCTGGAGCAATTCGTAGTTTGGATCGGCAGGGTCGTCTTCGAGCGCGCAGACGATTGTGTCCGGCGCGACGAAACGCGCGATGTCGTCAATGTGCCCGTCCGT
>DASQDV010000840.1:0-3573 GCA_035633995.1 Pyrinomonadaceae bacterium
TCGAAGGCTGAGGCGCGGAGCCGACGCAACTGCTGGCGCGTTGCCAACAGCGTCTCCCCAGACACCGGCCTCCAGCGCCTCAAAGCCTTCGTGTCGAGTTCGATGAGCCGATCCACGAGAGGGTTGTCCCTCAAGATTTCCGCCGCGCGCCGCTCCACCACCCACTCCACGCGCGCCCGCGGCAGCGCCCGCCGGATCGCCGCCAGCGAAGGCAACGTGTGCACGATGTCGCCGATGCTCCCCAATTTGACGATGAGAATCTTCATAAAGCAGTGACAGGTGACAAGTCACAGATGACAAGATAAAACAGCGAATCGTGAATCCGAAACCGTCAACAGACTCGAAGCAGTTTTATCTGTTCACGATTTCAAATTCACGATTCGCTGTTCTTAACGATGCACGGCTTTTCTCATCACCCGTCGCCCGTCACTCGTCACCGCTTTCCTCTTCACTTGTCGCTGTTTTGTCGTCAGTCGTCACCGTGTTCGGTTGATTGAGCCGGAGGAGCATCTGCGACGAGGAGTGGTCTTTGGGGTCGCCGACGATGGCGACGCGCCCGCCGTAGGAGCGCACCACTTCGCGTTCGGGCACGGTGTCCGCCGTGTAGTCCGTCCCCTTCGCGTGGATGTCGGGGCGGATGGCGAGGAGCAGCGTCTCGACGTTCGGTTCGGGAAAGATCGTCACGAGATCGACGGCGCGCAAAGAGGCGATGATCTCGGCGCGCTCGCGCTCGGCGACGAACGGGCGACCCGCCCCTTTCAGCGCGCGCACCTGCACGTCCGTGTTGATGCCGACGACGAGCAGATCGCCGAGCGCCTTCGCCGCTTCCAGATAACGCACGTGCCCGACGTGCAGAATATCGAAGCACCCGTTGGCGAACACGATGCGCGCGCCCTTCTTCCGCGCTATCGCCACGCGCGCCACCAGCCGGTTACGCTCAAGGATGCGCGCCACCGCTCCGGCCTTCTGTTGTTCTTCGGACGGGTACATACGAGTTACAGATTTTCGCCAAGTGAAGAAAGAAGCTCATGCGTCTGGACGGAGGCCGTGCCGCGTTTCATCACGACGATGCCCCCGGCGTGGTTGGCGAGGTGCGCGGCGTCCGCGAAACTCGCGCCGGAGGCGAGCGCAAGCGTGTAGGCGGCGATGACCGTGTCGCCCGCGCCCGTCACGTCTACGGCTTCGCGCGAGCCGACGGGCGCAAGGTGCAGCGGCTGCGCGCCGGTTTCGAGCAGGAGCATCCCCTGGCTGCCGCGCGTGATGAGCAACGCCTGATGTGCGAGGCGTTCGCGCAACTCGTAAGCCGCCGCTTCCAGCATCGCCGCGTCGGTCAACCTTCGTCCGAGCACGTGTTCGACCTCGTCCTCGTTCGGCGTGGCCGAAGTGAAACCCTCGAAATCGAGCAGCCGGAAACGCGAATCGACGAGCACCGGCACGCCGCTTCGTTTCGACGCTTCACGAAGGAGCGCGACCGTCTCCGCCCCCGCCACGCCGTAATTGTAATCGGAGATGATGACGGCATCGGCGCGTGCTGCCGCCGCGCCCAAACGCGCATTGATCTCCGCTTTGATCTTCGCATCCGACAGCGGCTCGCTTTCGTAGTCCACGCGAATCACCTGCTGCCGCATCGAGTGCGCCTGACCGGCGAGTATGCGCACCTTCGTCGCCGTGCGCACGTCGGGCGAGCGCACGACCGCCTCGCAATCCACACGCGCCGCGCGGAGTTTGTCCGTCAGAGCGTCGCCCGCCGCGTCCGCGCCGACGGTGCCAACGAGCAGAACCTGCGCGCCGAGCGAGGCCAGATTCACGGCGCAGTTGGCCGCGCCGCCCGGCACGGTCTCCGTCCGCTCGTGCCGCAGAATCAACACGGGCGCTTCGCGCGACACACGGCTGATCTCGCCGTACAAAAACTGATCGGCCACAAGATCGCCCACGACCACCACGCGCCGCTTCGCAAACTCACGTACCAGATTCGACAAACGCTCTTTCATCTCAATAGCGACAAGGGACGAGGGACGAGTTGAAGACAAGAGCTTGAGTTTTAACTTGTCACTCCTTCGTAATTGTTCCTACCGCTTCCAGCAAATTCTCCGCGACGAGATCGGGCTGGTGCTGCCACGCGGCGCGTTGATATTCCCATTCGCCGCGCCCGTAGCCGCTTAGGACGAGCGCCGCGCGCGTGCCTGCATTGCGCGCCAGTTCCGTGTCGCCGTAGCGGTCGCCGACCATCCAACTTTGCGTGAGGGCAAGTTAGAGATCGTCTGCGGCGCGACGAATGAGTCCGGGGCGCGGCTTGCGGCAGTCGCAGTCGAAACGGTAGGGCGGCTCGCCGACCGACGGGTGGTGCGGGCAATAGTAGATGGCGTCGAGCCGCGCGCCGCCGCGTTCGAGTTCCTGCGCGAGCAGGTTGTGAATTGAGCCGATCATATCTTCGTTGAAGTAGCCGCGCGCCACGCCCGCCTGATTCGTGACGAGGACGGCGAGCCAGCCCGCCTCGTTGAGACGCTTGATCGCCTCTGCCGCGTAAGGGAAGACGCGATAACGCGAAGGATGATTCACGTAGCCGACCTCTTCGGAGATCGTACCGTCGCGATCAATGAAGACTGCGCGTCGGCGCATCACGCGACCTCCGCATCAAGTTTAGAGTTTGCTTCGTCGCTTAACGCATTATCACCGGCGCGCGCTTCGCACTCCGCGTGCGCGAGCATCTCGACGGCGCGCAGGAAAACTTCTTCGGCCGTGATGGCCGTCATGCAGCGATGATCGATGGGGCAATCGCGCAACATGCAGGGCGCGCAATCGGGCGGGCGGCGCATGATGTCCGCGGTCGGGGAGAAGGGGCGCGTCGTGAGCGGATTGGTCGGGCCGAAGATGACGAGCGTGGGGCGAGAGAGCGCGGCGGAGATGTGTGCGGGGCCGGTGTCGTTGGTGACGAGCAGGTCGGCGATGCTGAGGACGGCGACCGTGCCCGCGAGGTCGGTCTCGCCCGTCAGCACAACGGGACGGCGACGCATTTTACTTAAAACTTCCTCGGTCACATCCAACTCTTCGCGCGAGCCGATGAGCGCGACGTTGACTTTGGCCTTGCCCATCAAATGATCCGCGAGCGCGGCGAAACGTTCGGGCGGCCAACGCTTGGCGCGGCTGTTGGTCGAGCCGGGACAGAGCGCGACGAGCGCGCGGTCGCGCAGCGCGCCGTGACGGCTGAGCAGGTTGCGCGCCGCCGCCTGCCGTTCGGCGGAAACCTGTAATTGATATTGCGGTTCGCGGTCTTCAAATTGCGCCGCGCCCGTGAGCGCGCGTTCGAGTTCGAAGACGAGGTTGAGGTAGTAAAAAACTTCGTGCTGCTCGTTGCGCCAGGGTGGCGTTTCGAGCGGGTGCGTGAGCAGAAAGGCGCGCCCGTCCGTCGCGTAGCCGACGCGCGTGGGGACGCGCGCGGCGGCGGCGATGAAGGCGGGCTGGAAGGCGTTCGGGAGCAGCAGCGCGAGGTCGAAGCGTCGCGCGCGCCAACGGGCGATCTCTAGAAGCGTCGCGCGCAGGCCGCGCCGTTCTTCGTCAACCGGCAACAGTTCG
>DASQDV010000841.1:0-3849 GCA_035633995.1 Pyrinomonadaceae bacterium
TCGAGCAGGTGCAGGTGGTCGTCGGTGTAGTGCGCGGCCTTGTGCGAATAGACGGCGAGCACGCCGAGCAGCCGTTCATCTTTGGCGAGCGGCAGCGCGATCATCGAACGATAAATTTCAGTCTCCGGCAAATTGAACGCGGCGAAATCGAGCATCGGGTCGAACCCGGTGGCGGGGCGCTGGTTGGCAAGGACGAAACCGATCACGCCCTCGCCGGGCGCAACGCAGTGGCCGCGCAAAAGCTCCGCGTTCAGCCCCGAGACGTGCGCGACCGAGGCGTAGTTCTTCTCTTCGTCAAAGAGGTAGACGGCGCACGTGTCGAACGGAACCATGTGGCCGACCTTGTTGACGAGAATCTGGCTGCGGTCTTCGATCTCCAGAGACGAGCCGAACGTGCTCGCGATCTCGTAGAGCGCGTAAACTTCGCGGTGCGCGCTCTTGATCTGTTCGAGGTAGGCGGGCACGGTGTAACAGTTCTGGTTGAGCGATTGTGCCTGCGGCGTTGCTGCGCCGCTCGCTTCGACGAGGGCGCGCGGTTCGGCCTCGCGGTTCGTGAAGCCGTGATGATCTAATCCGCGCTCGACGATTTCCGCCTCGAACTCCGGCAGGTGCTTGAGAAACAGTTCGACGATCTTCGGATCGAAGTGCGTGCCCGCGCCGCGCAGGAGCATCGCGCTCGCCTCGTCGCGCGTCATGCCGCGCCGGTAGGGGCGGTCTTCGCGCACCGAGTCGAAGCAATCTACGACGGCGAAGATGCGCGCCGTCCAGGGGATTTCTTCGCCGCGCAGGCCGTCCGGGTAGCCGAGCCCGTCCCAGCGTTCGTGGTGCGAGCGCACGATGGGGATGATCGGGTAGGGGTAATCAATGCGTTCGAGTATCTGCGCGCCGACGATGGTGTGCACCTTCATGCGCTCGAACTCGGCGGTCGTCAGCTTCCCCGGCTTGTTCAAAATGTGATCGGGCACGGCGAGTTTGCCGATGTCGTGGAGCATCGCCCCGGCGCGCAGGGCTTCGATCTCGCTGTGCGAGAGGTTGAGAATCTCGCCCATGCGCGCGGCGTAAAGCTGCACGCGGCGGACGTGACAGTGCGTCGTCTGGTCTTTGGCGTCAATTGCGGTGGCGAGCGCTTCGACGGTGGCGAGATGGAGTCGCGCGAGTTCCTGCGTCTCGCGCGCCTTCTCGTTGATGCGCTCGAAATAGATTTTATACGTGGCGAGCGTCGCGCCGATGACCGGAACGCTCAACAGCACGTAGGCGAGGCCGAAGTTCTGGATCGAGAGATAGAGCAACGCGCTGACGATGGCGGCGGCGAAGAAGGTGCAAGATGTCCAGAGGTAGCCGTCGCGCCAGAACTTCCAGATCGTGCTGTGCTCGACGAGCGCGTAGAGCGCAGCGGTGAGCACGCCGTTGAAGCAGTATTGCAAAAGCGCCATTGCGACGAGCGGCACGAGCAGTTGTTCAAACGTCAGCCCCGCCATGCCGACGGGCTGGCGCGCGACTCCGGCGTAAGAGTTGAGCAGAAAATAGAAGGCGCTGGCCGAGACGAGCACCGTCAAAGCCATCGTCGCGGTCGCGGCGAACCAGTTCGTCGCGCGGCGCGAGTTGCCGAGCGCCCTGATGAGCGCGTCGGTCGCGCCGAGCAGGAGGGCGGCGGGCACGCCGAGCAGGATCGTGCCGAGAAAGATGAAGGCGTCGCCCGCCGTGATGGTGGCCGAAGTGTTGGGAAGGCGAATGGGGAGAGAACTTGAGAGGACGACGAAACTCGTGAGCGCGAGAAACTGTAAGCCCTGCACGGGCGTGAAAGAGAGACACTGCGAAAGCGCCCACGCGGCGATGAGCGCGCCCGCCGAAACCAGCGCCGTCCAATAGACTTTTGCCGCGCGGCTGTAGTCCGACATGTCAATCATTCGTCCGTTCATCCTTCACCCGAAAGTTCTGTTGACCGCTCTTAAAATCAGAAAACCAGACTTCACGATTCGACCCTGCTGCCCTTTATCGCCGGTGCTTAAAAACCCGCCGCTGAAGACGATGGACGGGAGCAAATCGTCCATCGTCCGCAGCGGCGGCGGGGGCAGGCGGCGAGTGCGTGGCACTCACTCGCCGCGCCAGGGGTGAGAATCTCATCTCTCCGGTCGCGCCTCGTGCCTCTGTCGAACTTTCAAGACACAAGCGTTGGCCGCGACATTTACAGGTTGTCAAAATTGGTGCGGCTTTTCGGACTCCGTGCGGTGAGTCCGCGAAAGCGCGTGTGCGCCTCCAAGCCGCACAGACTCCTTAAACAAGCCGCGTGCCGCACGCCGCGCGCAACGTACTCGCCGCAAAATCGGCCAAAGCGCGCCGCTTATCAAGCCCTCAAAAAACTGGAAGCCGTGCGCAAGCGCAGTTCGCGTCAACCTGACGCGTCAACTTGACGCGATAATCAAATCCTGACCGGAGCACGACGCCTTCCAAAACAAACTCGCAACCACTTCCAGTTTTTTTACACGCCCCGGCAACTTCTGCGCGTTGACAACCTTCGTCCCGCTGGCGCACTCTGCAAAAACAGTGACGAGTGACAAGTGACAAGCCGGAAGAAAGTAGATCGTGAATCGTCAATCGTGAATAGATAAAAACAGTCTTCTTCTATTCACGATTTACGATTTACGATTCACGGCTTTTTAACTTGTTACCCGTCACTGGTCACTAATCTTTATGTCTGTCGGCTACATCGAATTACTTCGTAAGAATCGAGACTTCCGCCAACTGTGGCTGGGGCAGGTGGTGAGCCAGCTCGGCGATTGGTTCGACACTATCGCCGTGATGACGCTCGTGTTGAACTTGACGGGGTCGGGTCGGGATGTCGGGTTGATCATGGTGGCGCGTTTTCTGCCGAGCGTCGTCGTGGGGCCGCTCTCAGGCGTCGTCGCGGACAGGTTCAACCGGCGCCACGTAATGATCGTCTCGGACGTGCTGCGCGCCGTCGTCGTGCTCGGCTTCCTCTTCGTGCGCCGCGCGGATCAAATCTGGCTCATCTACGCGCTGACCGTTCTGCAACTCACCTTCTCCACCTTCTTCGAGCCTGCGAAGTCGGCGGCGATTCCCTCCATCGTCGCCGAACGCGAACTCATCACGGCCAACGCCATCACTTCCGTCACGTGGTCGGCGATGCTCACGCTCGGCGCGGTGGCGGGCGGCATCGTCACGGGCTGGTTCGGCACCGATGCCGCGTTCGTCGTTGACTCTGCAACTTATCTCGTCTCCGCCGCGCTCGTCTGGAGCGTGCGCCTTCCGCGTCGCCCGCCGCGCGAAAAGACGCCGCTTACGCTGAGCAAGGCGCTCGGCATCACCGACACGCTCGAAGGCATTCGCTACGTGCGCACACGCCCGCGCGTCCTTGCGCTCCTCGCCGTGAAGCCCGCGTGGGGCTTGGGCGGCGGCATCCTTGCGCTGCTCGCGGTCTTCGGCGAAAAGGTTTTTCCCGTCGGACGAAACGCGGCCACAGGCATCGGCGTGCTCTACGCCGCGCGCGGCATCGGCACGGCCATCGGCCCCGTCTTCGCGCGACGCCTCGCGGGCGAATCGCGTGCGCGCATGCAGACCACCATCGGCGTCTCGTTTCTCGTCGGCGGCGTCTTCTACGCGGCCTTCGGCGGCGCGACCAACTATGCGCTCGCGCTCATCATGCTGGCGCTCGCGCACATGGGCGGCAGCATTCTCTGGGTCTTCTCGACGGTGCTTTTGCAAACCGCCGTCGAAGATAACTTTCGCGGGCGCGTCTTCGCCGCCGAACTCGCCCTGCTCACGCTCACGATGGCCGCTTCAAACTACATCGTCGGCGAACTGCTCGACCGCTTCAACTATTCGCCGCGC
>DASQDV010000842.1:0-2874 GCA_035633995.1 Pyrinomonadaceae bacterium
GCTGTATTCGCCGTTGCTGTTCGTCGTCGTCTGCGCGGTCTGCGCGCCGGTGAGCCTGACGACCGCTCCGGAGACGGGCTGGCCTGCCGTCGGCTGGCTCGTCGTGCTCGTGATACGCCCGCTGATGGTGTAGGTCTGCGAGACGGCGGAGAAGTCTGCGCCCGTCGTGTTGCCCAAGAGGTTTGTGTGCAGGCGGTTCGCGGGCGTGAAGGTGAAGCCCGTGCGCGTGGGCGTGACGGTGTAATTCGTGTTCGGGCGCGCGCCGACGAGCGTGTACTCGCCGTTGCCGTTCGTCGTCACGGTGGTGAGCGGCGAGGCGGCGACCGAGACGCCGCTGACGGGATTGTTGTTCGCGTCCGTGATGCGCCCGCTGATGCTGTAGAGCGGCGTGGCCGTGAAATTCTTCGTGACGTTTGCGGTCAGGATTCCGGTCGTGTCTGAACCGGGCGAGAGGGAGTAGGGTTGCGACAGGTTGGCCGTCGAGGGCGTGATCGCGTAGTTGCGCTCCGCCGGTTGCGGGTCGAAGGCATAGTCGCCGTTCGAGTTCGTCGTGACGGTCTGGATGTTCGAGTTGGCCGCACCGTTGATGCTGAGCGTGAGATTGACGCCCGCGAGCGGTTGCCCGTTCTGCGCGCCGCCGCTGATCTGCACGCGCCCGCTGACGGTGTGGAAGTTGACGGTGGCGGCGAAATTCGAGTTCGGTTGATCGGCGCTCAGATTATTGAAGACGAGGCTCGGCGGCGCGAAAGTGTAGTTGGCGCGCACGGGCGTGACGGTGTAGTTGCCGCCCGCCGCAAGACCTTCGAAGGAATAGTTGCCGCTCGCGTCGGTCGTGCGCGTGGCGTTTGTCGTGCCGGTCAGTTGAACGAGGATGCCTGCGAAGTTTGCGCCGCCGTTTGACAGGTTCGTGATGCGACCGGAAATCTCGTAGGTGTTGGCCGCAGAGTCCATGAACTTGGCGATGAAGCCGTCGGAGAAACCCTTGTGCGTGGTTTGACCGGCGAAGGCGTTTTGCAGGGGCAGGTCGCGCGAGCCGGTTTCGCCGACGACGTAGAAGTTGCTCTGCGCATCGACGGCGATGTCGTGCGCTTTCTCTGTGCCGTCCGCCGCGTTGCTGCCCCCGTTCGTGCCGCCGAAGAGGGTCGAGTAGAGCAAATCGCCTGCGCCCGCGCTCGCCGGGTTGAGCTTGACGATGAAAGCATCGTTGCCGTTGTAGACAGACTGGAAGGCATCGGTCGTGAGCGGGAAGTTGGACGAGCCGGTCGAGCCGGAGATGTAAATCCTGCCGGACGCATCGCGCGCGATGCCCAGTCCTTCTTCGGCATTCGCGCCGCCGATGACGGTGGAATAGACGAGGTCGCCCGCTCCCGCGCCGACGGGGTTGATGCGGCTGAAGAAGGCGTCCGCCTGGCCGAGGGTCGTGTCGTAGGCGTTGGCCGTCGTCGGGAAGAGGCCGTTCGCCGCAGAGGAACTCGTGGTGCCCGCGATGTAGATGTTGGGTAGAGCAGCGTCGTCCAGGACAAGGGCGTTGCCGCGATCCGTGCTCGTGCCGCCGAGGAAAGTGGAATAGACGAGGCTCGCCGCGCCCGAAGTTGACGGGTTGAGTTTCGTGACGACGGCATCGCCGCCGCTCGCGTTGGCGAGGCTCGTGTCGAAGGCGTTGGCGGTGGTCGGATAGTTGGCGGAGGTGCTGTTACCGGTCAGATAAAGGTTGCCGCTTATGTCGCAGGCGACGGCGTATGCGTCTTCGTCGCCCGCGCCGCCGAGATAAGTCGAGTAAAGCAGGTCGGACGCGCCGCCACCCGCCGGTCTGAGCTTCACGGCGAAGGCGTCGCGGCTTCCGCCGAAAGTTGTTTGCAGGCCGTTTGCGACGGGGAAGTTGTTGGACGATGTCGTGCCCGCGACGTAAATGTCGCCTGCGGAATCAACGGCGATGCCGAAGCCTTCCTCCGCGCTCGTGCCGCCGAGATAGGTGGCGTAGAGCAGGCCGTTGCCCTGCGCGTTCAGCTTGATGATGAAAGCGTCGGAAGAGTTCAGCGTCGTGTCGTAAGCGCCGGTCGTGGCGGGGAAGAGGGCGCTGGTGGCCTTGCCGGTGATGTAGGCGTTGCCCTGAGGGTCGAGGGCGATGTCGTTGCCGGCGTTGTTGCCGCCCGCCGCCGAGATGTAAGTGGCGTAGACGAACTGGCCGCCCGCCGGGTTGATCTTGGCGACGTACACGTCCTGCCCGGCGTTGGTCGTGTCGTAAGCGCCGTTCGTCATCGTGAACGCGCCGAAGAGGTTGCCGGTGATGTAGGCGAAACCGTCCGCATCGACGGCGACGCCGAACGCCGTGTCGCCGCCCGTCGCGCCGACGTAAGACGAATAAGCGAGAATCGGATCGATGACGAGCGTGCGCTGTGCGTCGTAGGCCGCGAGTTCAAAACCGACCTTGCCGTCACGCTCCAACCTGTACTTGCTTGCGATCTCGCGCCGCGCGCCTTCAATCTCCTGATAGACGAGCGGCTTGTGCTGGCGCACTTCGCCCGCCGCCGTCTCGATCAACAAATCGCCCGACGCGTCGATGCGCAAGCGTTGCGCGCCCTCGAAACGCAACTTGATCTGCGTGGGGTCGGCTCCGGGCGCGACGTTAAAGTCGTATTCGAGTTGCCGCTGGTTGCCGTAGTAGACGGCGTCGATGCCGGGGTAGACGCCCGCGTAATGGACGCGCGCGAAAGTGGGCACGTCGCGCTGCCAGCGTTTTTGATCCTGGCCGCGAAAGTAGTTGACGCGGCCGGGCAGTTCTTCTCGTCCCGACACTTCCGGCGCGGGGTTTGCCCCGTCCATCTTCAAATGAAGCGCGGCATGCTTGCCCGTCGCCGCGTCGTGCAGGGCGAG
>DASQDV010000843.1:0-2699 GCA_035633995.1 Pyrinomonadaceae bacterium
AGGCAACGGTGCTCGTCGTCGGCGAGATTTTTTATCCCGGCTGGGAGGCGACTGTGGACGGCCAGCCCGCGCCGATTCGTCTCACGAATTTTCTGCTGCGCGGCATCTCGCTTCCCCCCGGAGAGCATCGCGTGGAGATGCGATACCGCGCGACAGCCGCGCGCAACGGCGCAATCATCTCCGCGCTCACGCTCGTCGCTTTGTGCGCCCTGCTGCTCTACGGTCGCGCGCAAGGAGCGGGAGAAAGCCGTGCAGCGGGGCGCGGCGTAGTTCTCGAACGTGAAGATTCTCGAAACGAGTAGAGAGGTTTGGCGTCGTCGCCTGTCGGCGCGTCGCGGCGATGCGGCGGCGATGCTGGTTGTCGTCGTCTTCTGCGCGCTGTTCTTCGGCGGGGCGATCTTTCGCGGCAAGTTTCTCATCGGCGGCGACGCTTTCTTTCAGGCTTACCCGCTGCGCGCGGCGGCGTGGGAGATGATCCGCAACGGGCAACTGCCGCTCTGGACGCCGCTCGTCTTCTCCGGCTACCCGATGCTCGCCATGCCGCAACTCGGCCTCGCCTACCCTCTGACGTGGGGACACCTCATCCTGCCCGCGCGCCACGCAGAGATGATCTACATCCTCGCGCCGTTTCTCTTCGCGCCCGCCTTCACCTACGCCTACCTGCGCGAAACGGGGCGAAGCCGCTTAGCCGCACTCTTCGGCGGCCTCTCTTTCGGTTACGGCGGCTTGATGACCAACACCTACGGCATGAACGCCGTCCCCACCAACGCTCTGATGTGGCTGCCGCTTCTGCTCGTCGTCGTCGAACGCGCGCGGACGCGCTCGCTCGCGCGCTCAATCGCCTGCGCGGCTCTCGTCTATGCGATGTCAGTTCTGACGGGACACGGCCAGAGCTTCCTCTTCGTCGGCTTGCTCGCCTCTGCTTACGCGCTGTTCCTCGTCTTCGCCGCACGCGCGGACGGCGCGCGAGCAAGCGTCAGCCGGAGTTGGCGCGTGCTCGTCGAGCCGCGACGCTGGCGACCGCTCGCGGCCTGCGCGCTCGGCATGTTGCTGGCGACGGGCGTGGGCGCGTTTCAGATTCTGGAGACGATGCGCGCCGCGCGCCGCAGCATACGCAGCAGCCTGAGCTACGAGTTTTTCGTCGAAGCGTCGTTTACGCCGCAGGCGGCATGGCGTTCCTTCATCGCGCCGCTCTACCACTTCATAGAGGTGACGACCTACATCTCGCCTCTCGCCTGCGCCCTCGCCGCCTGCGCCGTCGCGCTTGCTTTGCGTGGACGACGGAAGACGCGCGACGTGCTCGCCGACGAGAGGACGACGTTTGACCCGCGCGTATTGTTCTGGGCGGCGGTGGCGATAGCCTCCGTGCCTTTAATGCTCGGCGAGAGCACGCCGCTTTATCGCGCGCTTTATCACGTCCCCGTCTTCAATCTCTTTCGCAGGCCGTCGCGGCACGTCTTCGAGTGGACGTTCGCGCTGAGCGTGCTCGCGGCCTACGGCTGGGACGCATTATCGCGTGCATACGCGGAGCGCGCGAGGGACGGGCAAGAGAATGAGGGCAAACAATGGAGGCTCTTCGCAGGGACAGCCGCGCTCGTCGCCGCCGCCGCGCTCGGCGCGTTGTGGTGGCGCGCTTCGCACGAGTTGCCGTATGTCGGCGAGGCAGTGCCGCGCGCCGAAGCCGTGTATCTCGTCTGGAAGATTTTTTTCACCGTCGCGCTCGCCGTCGCCGCCTATTTTGCCTTGAGCGCGCGGGCGCGCAGTCGTCGGCGCGAGTTGCTGTCGGCGTGCGTCGTGCTGCTCGCGTGTTTCGTCGAACCGCACATACTCGTCTCGCACTGGTGGCCGGGCACGGCCAAGACGGCGGCGCGCTTGACGACTCCTTCGCGCTCGACGCGCTACCTGCAACAGTTTCCCGCGCACGAGAACCGCGTTTACGTGCGCGCCAATTCGGCGACGGAAGAATACGCGAGCGAGCCGCGCTTCGACGCGCACGATTTGACCGCGCTCTACGGGCTGCACAACGTCGCGGGCTACGAAGGTTTGTTGCTCGAACGCTACAGCCGCGCGCTCGGCGGCCTCGACTACGATGCGGTCAACCCGCGACGCGGCACCCGGCCTTCGCTCGCGCTCTTTGCGCCCGAATCGCACGTTCTGGATTTACTGAACGCCACGCGCGTCGTCACGTTTGCGAACCTTGCGACGACGCCCGCGCCCGTCGCCGACGGGCAGGTGAAGTCTGCCCGCGATGCACTCGACCCTGCGCGCTGGCAGACGGAAGAAGAGTTTGACGGAATCGTGATCCTGCGCAACGGGCGTGCGCTGCCGCGCGCGTGGCTCGTCGCGGAAGCCGAAGCCGTAGACGGCGAAACAGCCCTGCGCCGGATTCGCGGCGAAGATGAGAGACACTTCGACCCGCGCCGCACGGCGCTGCTGGAAGTCGCTCCCTCGGAGTTGCCAACGCTGGCGGGCGGAGAGTTATCTGATGAGAGCGGGGCGCGCGTGGTGGAATATCAAGCGAATCGGCTGGTGATAGAGACGCGTGCGTCGCAGGCGGCGATGTTGGTGGTGAGTGAAATAGTGTATCCGGGGTGGGAGGCGAGGGTGGACGGCGAGCGTGCGCGGATAGATGCGACGAATTACCTGTTACGTGGAGTGTTGGTGCCGGCGGGCGTGCATCGCGTGGAGATGCGCTATAC
>DASQDV010000844.1:0-5613 GCA_035633995.1 Pyrinomonadaceae bacterium
AAACTGAATGAGCCGCCCGTGCTCTTTGCAAGCGGGGGCGGCTCAAGCGTGAATCTCAAATCAAACGGAGGCTGAGGAATCAGGAAAACGCCCCGGCGCTCTGGCGCGCCTCCGATATTTTAAAATCAAAATGGCGGAAGGGACAGGACTCGAACCTGCAAGCACTTTCGTGCGGTAGTTTTCAAGACTACTGCCTTACCAATTAGGCTACCCTTCCAATATTTTGCCCCCACACTATACCGCACCGCTCTCAGCCGTCTCAACTCGTCCATCGCGGTGAAGCGTCTAAATCATGGCTGCTGACCGGTCGGGTGCAAGAGTCAACACCCGCATCGCGCAAGAGAGTGACAGGTAGCGTTGCAAAAAGTCTCGTGCCGGACTGGATATTGAAACAGCATCACGCCCTGATTCACAACCGTCGGCGGCCAAAATAATTTTTGCCACACTACCGCCCTGTTTCCGCCGCGCTTTGGAGTTGAAGGACGCTTCATTGCGATGCGATCCGCAGTTTTTGCGTGGCGGCGCCGTTGTAGGAGACGGTCTGGCCTTGACTGTCGTTGACATCAATTCGGAAATTGACGGGTGTGCCGGTGGCGACGCCGGGAGGAATCGGCACGTCCTGCCGGATCAGCCCGTCCTGTGAGGTGGCGTCCCGGACGGCAGGAATTACGCCCGGCTCGAACGTGATCGAGTAGGTGTAGGGCGGCGTGCCGGTGCCGATAAAAGAGATGATCGTGACCGTCTCGCCCGCCTTCGGGTTGAGCTTGGAGACGCGTGCGCTGGCGAATTGGGCGCTGGTCTGTACGGCGGCGGGTGTCGGGGTCGGCACCGGGGTGGCCGCGCCGGGCGCGCCCTGCTGTTGCTGCTGCTGTTGCGGCGGCGTTGTCGTCGTCGCTCCCTGCGTCGAGCCGAAGTAGAAGCCGACGATGGTGCCGAGTATGCCGATGAGGGTGGTGAATATCTCGCGGCCTTGCTCGAAACGCATCTTGAGGTCGTTGCTGTTGCCCGACGAGATGATCGAAGCGAGAACAAGAATCACCGCGAGCGATACGGTAGTGAACGCGATGAGGAACGTGATCAGGCCGCGCGCTGTATTCTGATCGGTCAGACTTCCCACAAAGCCGGTTCGCCCCGAAATTGCCCAGTAGATAACATACAGAGCGGCGGCGGCGAGGGCTGCGAAAAGCGTGTACTGAATAATCGTAGACCACTTCCACGAATTGTTAGACGCTGTGCCTGACTGATCGTTAAGTGGTTTGTTTGGCGGAACGGCTGCCGTTGAGTCCGGATTAGGGTCTGACATGTTTCGACTCCTTTTTCAGAGGGATATGAGACTGATTTCATGCCGGGACGCGCGCTCTGTGAGCCGGTCAAGCGCGCTTCTGCGCGAGAGACCGACGGGATGATGACGGTATGGAAGTCGGCGCAGACCTGTGACGCGCAGGCGAGGAAGATTGGACGGTGCGAACGCAGGCAAGATAATCGCGGGGCGGGGCGTTGTCAATAGTCTTCGAGCAAGGCGGGGCGGGTAAAATTTATCGAAGCCGGAACTTTTTTCGTGGAATCCGCGAGTCAGAGTTTGCCCGAACGGTTGGCCGCGATTCGCCTGAGCAGTTCTTCTCTGGTCAGCTTGCGTTTGTTGTAGCCGCGTGCGCCGAAGGGCTGCAAACGCTCCAGCCATAACTCTTCGAGAAAGGCCAAATCTTTTCGCCCGCCGTCGTCGGCGTCCTCGCGCGGTTCGAGTTGATCCAGTATCTCGAAGGCGAAGCTTGTGCCGCCGAGCGCGTTCCAATCGCGTTGCAGCCGCCGGTTGCGGTGAACGCCCGCCTCCAGTTGGAACTTGTGGCTGTTGATGATGCCTGAGAGGTCCAGGCCGACGCCGACGAATATCTTGTCGTTGACGAGGTTGCGTATGAGAAACACGCCCATCACCCTGCGGCTTTGCAGGTACGCTTTCTTCAGACGCTTCTTCCGCTCGTCCATCACGCGGCTCGCTTCGATTACCTTGCGTCGCGCTTCGGGCGGCGCGGCGCGAGTTAACATCTCTCCGCAGTTTTACGACGACGCACGCACCGTGCCTCTGGCCGTTTCGCTGACGATGAGATCGACGACGGCCTCGTAGCTGTCGGTGCGTGTGAAGACCTGACGCTGGCGCGCCGCGCCGTTGCCGCGCGCGAGCGTGTAGCGCGTGAGGGCTGCGACCTCATCCCAGTTGCCGTCCTCTTCGAGCGCGGGGCGCAGGTGCACGAGCAGTTTTTCGATGAGTTCGGCGGCGGGGCGTGCGCGCCCGTCCCGCACGTCGATGAGGTCGGCGTCGAGGCCATAGCGCGCGGCGCGCCACTTGGCGGCGCGCAGCAATTCGGGGCGCACTTCGGTCAAAGGTTCGCCGCGCATGTAATGTGCGTAGGCGGTGCGCGTGAGCGCGCGCACGAGTCCGGCGATCATGACGGCCTCGTCAATGGTCAGGCACACGTCCGTGACGCGGTATTCGAGCGTCTCGAAGCGCGCGGAGGGGCGCACGTCCCAGTAAATTTTCGTCCCGTCCGAGACGCTGCCCGTCTCGACCAGAGCGGCGACGAGCGCGTCGTATTCGGCGCGCGAGCGGAAGACCTGCGGCGTGCCGGACATCGGCCAGCGCCGCCAGATTTCGGTGCGGAAACTGGCATAGCCCGTGTCCCAGCCGAGCCAGTAGGGCGAGTTGGCGGCAAGCGCGAGGAGCGGCGCGAGCCACAGGCGCGCGCGGTTCATCACGTGAATCGCCGCCTCGCGGTCGCGTATGCCGACGTGGACGTGGCAGCCGAAGATCAACTGCTCGCGTGCCAGTTGTTCATACTCTTCGGCGATGCCGCGATAGCGACGCTTGGGCGTCAACTCCTGATCCGCCCAGTGGGAGAACGGGTGCGTGCCCGCCGCCGCGATCCAGTGGCCGTCCGATTCCGCCGCCGAGATAACTTCGCGGCGCAGGTGCGTCAGTTCGTCGCGCACCTCTGTGAGCGTCGCGCACACCTGCGTGCCAATCTCGATCTGCGAGAGGTAGAGTTCCGGCGTAACGCTTTCGCCGACCGCTTCCTGCGCCTCCGGCAGGATGCGCAGGGCGCGCGGGCGCAACTCGCGCGTCTCCCGATCAACGATCTGATATTCTTCCTCGACCCCGATAGTGAACTGTTCTGTCTCAGGCATTGCCCCAGTGTACAATAGCCGCCGCCATGCAAAAACTTGCGAACTTTATTCTTCTATTCATACTTACTCTGCCCACTGCAATCGCGGCACAGCAGACGCCGCCGACGCGCACGCTCTCCGGCACGGTTCTTACGCAGCAGAACGAAGCGGTTGCGGGCGTCTCGATCCTCGTCCGCTACGCGTCGGGCGAGCAGAGAATCGAGAGCGACGCCGAAGGAAACTTTCGCGCCGTCGTGCCTGCCGAAACTTTGTCGCTCAGGTTCTTCGGGAAGAAACTCGCGCTCTTGGCTAAAACCATCAACCCCGGCGAGACGAGCGAAAATCTCGTCATCCGCGTCGCCTACGTCATTCCGCCCGTTCACGAATCGGTCGTTATCGAAGCGACCGCGCTCGACCCCGCGCTCGACCGCCGCAACGAAACGGTCTATAACAACACGCTGTTCCTCAGAGACGATCAACTCTTCCAGACCTTGAACGCCGGGATCAACGCGGGGCAGCACGAAGGCGGCGGCAAGTCTCTGGAGATACGCCGCTTCGGCTTCAACCTGGATCACGGCGGCGTGGGCGGCGGCCTCAAAGTTCTGGTCAACGACGTGCAGCAGAACCAGGCGACGCAGGGGCACGGGCAAGGCTATCTCGGCGGCTTGAAGAGTTTGACGCCGGAACTCGTGCAAGACGTTGACATCCTGAACGGCCCGTTCAACGCGCAGTACGGCGACTTCTCCGGTCTCGGCGTCGTCCACATACGCCTGCGCGAGTCTCTGCCCGAAGCGCTCACCGTGCGGCTGCAAGGCGGCTCGTTCGACACCTTTCGCTCGCTTCTAGCCTACAGCCCGCGCATCACACGCGCGGACGCCTTCGTCGCCTACGAAGCGTCGCGCACCGACGGCCCTTTCCAAAGCCCTCTGCGCTACCGCCGCGATAACCTGACGTTGAACTACACGCGGCGCTTGAGCGACCGCCGCGCCGCCGGTATCAAACTGAACGCGGGGCGCAACAACTTTTTCTCTTCCGGCCAGATACCGCTCGACGAAGTTGCGGCGGGGCGTCTGGATCGTTTCGGCGCACTCGACACAGACGGCGGCGGGCGCGTCCAGAACGGCACAATCGGCCTGTATTTCCGTAACGAGTCGCCGTCGGGCGCGACGCTCAAGGCCGATGCTTTCGTCAGCCGCTCGCTCTTTGATCTCTACTCCAACTTCACCTTCTTCCTCGCAGACCAAACGAACGGCGACGAGATTCAACAGCACGATTCGCGCTTGCAGGAGGGCGCGAACGTCCAATACTTGCGGCCTTACAAGTTCTTTAATAATTTGTCGCTCCTCACCGTCGGCGCAAACTACCACGACAACCAGATCAACGTGGGACTCTACCCGACGGTCGGGCGCGCGCCCATTGCCGTAGGTCGTGAGATTAGCCCGAACGTTACGACGCGGCTCTTGACCGACGCCCGCGCGCGCGTCACGAACGCGAGCGGCTACGCGCAAAACGGCATAGACCTCCTGCACGGCCACCTCCACGTCGAGGCCGGTTTGCGCTTCGATTATTTTCGCTTCGACGTGGAGGACAGAGTCTCGCCCGCAGGTACGGGCACGCGGCACGCAGCGCGCTTCCAGCCGAAGTTCAGCGTGTCTTACTCGCCGTCCGACAATTTCCCCGCCGTCTTCTATTTCAACTACGGGCGCGGCATTTCGAGCCAGGACGCGCGCGGCGTCGTCAGCGCGTCCACCGCGCCGAAAGTTGCGACGACGGATTTCTACCAGCTCGGCACGTCGCACAACTTCAAAAGATTTTCGCTCGTCACAGACCTCTTTCTCATTGATCGTTCCAACGAACAAATTTATGTGCCCGACGACGGCAGTTTCGAGTTCACGGGCGCAAGCCGTTCTTACGGTTTCGAGTTCAAGACTTCGGCGCGGCTGACGAAATATCTCTCTTTCAACGGCGGCCTGACGCAGGTGAGCAACGCCTTCTTTCGCGGCACGCGCCCGCGCGTCTATGTGGACGGCGCGCCGCACACGGTCGCGAACGCCGCGCTCACCTTCAACGGCTATCGCGGCCTGAGCGCCTCGCTCGGCTACCGTCACGCGGGCAGCTACCGGCTCGACGGCGAAGACGCCGCGCTCCGCGCCTCCGGCCTCGACGTGCTCGATCTCAGCCTGACGAAGCGCATCCGGCGCTGGATTGATCTCAATTTCTCGATAGACAATTTGACGAACAAGCGCTACTTCGAGACGCAGAATTATTTCGAGTCGCGGCTGAGGCCGAACGAGGCGGCGCGGGCGCGGATTCACGGGACGCCCGGCTACCCGTTCGGCGTGACGGCTGGACTCACCTTCCGCTTCTTCGGAAAAGAATAAACGCGTGCGCGCGTAGCCGCGTCGTGTGAGCGCGGCGCAAAAAAAGAAGCGCCGGGC
Source organism: Pyrinomonadaceae bacterium (assembly GCA_035633995.1). GTDB lineage: Bacteria > Acidobacteriota > Blastocatellia > Pyrinomonadales > Pyrinomonadaceae > JAIVJZ01. Next base: position 5,598 of record DASQDV010000844.1, read on the forward strand.
GTCGCTAAATATTTAG
>DASQDV010000845.1:0-2197 GCA_035633995.1 Pyrinomonadaceae bacterium
CGCGCTCTCGGCGCTCGCCAGCGCGTTCGTCTTTCTGCCGCCGACTTACTCTCTACGCCTTGACCGCGACGATGTGCTGCAACTCGCCGTGTTCACCTTCGCCGCCGTCATCATCGGGACATTGAGCGCGGCGCGCAGGCGTGCGGAAGATGACCGCGAGGCATTGCTCGTGCGAGAGCAGGTGGCGCGCGTCGAAGCCGAGCGGGCAAACGCCGTCAAGGACGAGTTTCTGGCCGCCGTCTCGCACGAACTGCGCACGCCGCTGACGACGATCAAGACCCTCACGCGCCTGCTGCTCAGGAAAGACCCGGCGGAGGAGGAGCGGCGCGAGTATCTGGAAGACATCGCCTCGGAGTGCGACCGGCAGATCGACCTCGTGCATAACCTGCTCGACCTGACGCGCATCCGCGCGGGCGGAGTGCAGATCAAACCGGCGCGTGTGGACGCGGGCGAGGTCGTGCGCGCCTGCGAAAAGATCGAGCGCATCGGAGCCGCCGAGCACGGTCACGAACTCACGATTGAAGTCGCACCCAATCTGCCGCCCGTCCGCGCCGACCACAGTGCGCTGCGCCGCGCCCTCTGCACCGTCGTCGAGAACGCCATCAAGTACACGCCCGCCGGGGGGAGCATCGCCTTGCGCGCACGCCGCGACCAGAGCGGAGGAGTCGCCGTCGAGGTGGAAGACAACGGGGGCGGCATCCACCCGGAGGATTTACCGCACGTCTTCGATAGCTTCTACAGGGGGCGGCAGGCGGGCGCGGGCAGCCCCGGCGTACCTGAGCAGGAAGTTCCCGGCATCGGCCTCGGCCTGCACCTCGCGCGCGTGCTCGTCGAAGGGATGAACGGAACCATCGAGGCACAGAGCCAATTGGGTCAGGGCAGCACTTTCACCCTGCGGCTTCCGGCGTGGCGCGTTGAAGAGAACGCCGAAGGTGACGAATCAAGGGCGCTCTTCGCCAATCAGCCCGGCCACAGTTTAACGAGCGACGCGGGCGCGTCGCGTGGAGTATGAGTATGGCGAGACGGCTACTCGTCGTTGACGACGAAGCGAAACTGTTGCGCGCCGTCGCAGCAACACTGCGCGAGGAAGGCTACGAAGTGGCGACCGCGCGTAGCGGCTCGGACGCGCTCGTCCAGATCAACGCGAGCATCCCTGACCTCATCGTCAGCGACATCCGCATGCCCGGCATGGACGGCCACCAACTCGCGCGCGCCCTGCGTTCTAACCCGCGCACCGCACTCATCCCCATCGTCTTTCTCACCGCAAAGGACGAGCGCGAAGACCGCATCGCGGGTTTTCGCACGGGCGTTGACGCTTACCTCACGAAGCCGTTCGACCCGGAGGAACTGCTCGCCGTCGTCTCGAACATCCTCAAGCGGGTGGAGCGCACCAGCACCGAACTCGCGCGCCTCGTGAACACCGCGCAGGGGGAGGAAAGCTCTGCGACAGGGTACGCGTCGGTCGAGGACTTCACGGAAGCGGAAGCGCGGGTCGCGCGTCTCGTCGCCGACGGCCTGAGCAATAAAGAGATCGCCGCCGAACTTAACCTCAGCGTCCGCACCGTCGAAGGCCACATCAGCAACATCCTCTCGAAGAAGAATTGGAGCAACCGCGTCGAGATCGCACGCCACGTGCTCGGGCGCGGCGAATCCGGCTGAGTTTCGTCCCGCGACGCACGTAATTCACGGCTCAACGCACAACTCTTAGACCCACCACTTCTCCTGCCTGTCACCGCCGTCCGCCCGCCGGATTGATTCCTGAGGGGCGCTCCCCTGTGCCTGTGGGGTGAAGTTCTGCCTCAAAGTGTGCCCCTTGAAAACACTTAGAGGTATCAAGTGAAGTCACGGTTTTTCGCCGACCCCAGGTCTTCTAAGATATACACGCTTACAGATCAGGGGATGCGGAAACAGGAGGGTTGATTCATTGGCTCGAAGAAACAGAACCGGCGGCGCACGACGAAGGGTTTTTATCTGGACATGCGGCGCAGTGGTTTTCGTCTCGGCCATGCTCTATTGGGAGCAGACGGAGATCATCTACCTGCTCTCCACGCTCGTCATAGCCGGGCTGCTGCTGGTCGTAGCCTTCTCTGATCTGGAAGGTAGAGACCGTGAGTTGAGCGCGGAACTCAAAGACGATGTTTCTGTCGCGGCGACCACCGGAGAGTCGCCAACAGATGTGTCCGGCAAAGGCCGTACC
>DASQDV010000846.1:0-6852 GCA_035633995.1 Pyrinomonadaceae bacterium
CGCGCGACACGCGCTCGCCCGTCAACTCCGCGATCTTACGATTTTTGCGAAACGGCAAGGTCGCAAAACAACCCGTCCCGTCAATCTTCGACCGCCGCGCCTCGATGCCTTCCGCCGCTTCGATTTTTCTCATCTGTCTCGTTGATTTCTACTCGAACTGCTTCTTAAACTCTCCGAACTGCCCGCGCAACTCCGCCAATTCCGCGCGCACCGTGCGCAACTCTTCTTCCAAACGCGCGATCCTCTCCGACTCGGCGCGTACTTCCCTCGTCGCCGCTTCAACACGAGGCGAAGCGCCCCCCTCCGTCTCCGTCGGAACTTCCACCGCGCCGCCGAGCAGGTGCGCGTAACGCGACTCCTTCTGCCCCGACTGTCGCGGCAACTTCAAGACGAGCGGCACGTCGCGCGTCATCAAATCTTCCAGCGTCGTCTCGACGAACGACAAGGCCGAGAACGGGTACAAACGCTCGGTGCGCGTGCGTATCTCCCCCACCGTCTGCGCGCCCCTCAGCATCAACACGCACATCACCGCCATCTCCGGCGACTTCAACCCCAAAGCCTCGTCCAGCACGTGCCTGTACTTCGGCACGCGCCCGTCGGCGGTCGTCACCACACGCACCAACTTCCGCTCGCGCAAACTCTCCAATGCCCACGCCACAGTCTTCTCGTCGAACGACACCACCGGCTCGCGGTTCGACAATTGATTACACGCCTGCCTCAAAGCATTCAACGTCAGCGGGTAATACTCCGGCGTCGTCACCTGCTTCTCGATGAGCGCGCCGACCACGCGCACCTCTTCCGGATTCAAGATCAATTCTTCGCTCAATGTTCCACCTTCCGCCCGGTCGTTATTTTAACTCGCGCCCCCTCACTCTCCCGGCGGGTCGCCCGGGAGACGCCACTTGATGCGCGTGTAAGCGATGCGGAATCCGTTGCGTTCGGCGTTGCGCTGCGAAGTGCTGCCCGGTTGGGCGCACATCATGGCGATGTCGCAGCCCTGCTCGGCGGCGAAGCTCAGGCGGCTTCTGAGCAGCGCCGCCTGCGCGCCCTGCCTGCGCCCTTCGGGGACGGTGCTCGCCCCGGCCAGCAGCACAACGCCGTCGCAGATGCCCAACCCCCCCGTCGCGATAGGTTCTCCCTCAATCTCCGCCATGAAAGACGCCGTGCCCGCCCTCTTCGCGCTGACGCGCGAGAGATCGAGTATCTGATCGGCGAACTCCGTGAACTCGCTCCACCCGCGCGTGGCCGTCTGCGCCCATACCTCGTGCTCGTCTTCCCCGACTACCCGCACCCTGACCTTGTCATTTCGCGGCGCAGGCAGAACGTCTCCCGCGCGACTAACGGGGCGGAACATGACGCTCGTAAATTCGCATGGTTGATAGCCGCGCTCGTTCAGCAGTGCCAGCAGAGAGGCGTCGGCCAACGGGCTGACTTCATGAAACACCTGCGCGCCGCGTTCGCGAAGGAAATTTTCGATCTCATCCATGTCCGCGCTCGTCGTCGCTTGAAACAGGCCGAGCCCGAACGTCTGCGTCAGCAGCGACGCCGCGCCGTCGTACATCACATACGCGCCCGCCACTTCGATCCATTCTGCGGCGCTCTCCGGAAACAGTCGCGCCCTCGTCTCGACGAACTCCCGGTTCGTATGCCCCTCCGCCCTTTCGAGCCGCCGCGCCAAATCCAGATCGGAGAAGATCAAAGGCTTCCCGCCCCCTTCACTCATAAGTTTCAATTCCGCCCGTCGATCAACGCGACGACAACGCGCGCCTCTTCCGCACTCAAGATCAATGTTTCAGTTAACGCTACACCTTTTTCCCGGCATGAAGCGGCGGACGACTGACCCGACCGCGCGGTGCAGTATAGCACGCGTTTTGAGGGTGCTATCTGACGGTTGCGAGTTCGTCTATGCTTTCAACTTATGTTGGTGAGCCTCAACTGTGTGTTGGGCGGGGCGCGGTGTTAAAATGGCGGGGTAATGAATCAAGCAATGCATCTGACGGGGTTGAACGAGGCGGAGTTGTCGGCGTTTGTCGAGAGTCTGGGCGAGCCTGCGTATCGCGGGCGGCAGTTGTTCGGCGCGCTTCACAAGCGGCGGCTGCGTTCGTTTGAGGAGATCACGGACTTGCCGAAGAGTTTTCGCGCGACGCTCGCGGAGCGTGCGACCGCTTCGACGCTCACGGTCGAATCGCGCTACATCTCGGAGGACGGCACGCGGCGTTATTTGATGAAGACGCACGACGGTTTGCCCGTCGAAACCGTGTTCATCCCGGAGGAGCGGCGCGATACGATCTGTTTCTCGTCGCAGTCGGGCTGCCCTTTGCAGTGCAGTTTTTGTTTGACGGCGAAGCTCGGACTTTTGCGCACGCTTACGGCGGGCGAGATCGTCGAGCAGATCGTGATCGCCTTGAACGACGCTTACGGCGTGGGCATCAGCACGCCGCGCGGGACAAACCTCGTCGCGATGGGCGCGGGCGAACCGTTCCTCGCCTTCGAGCCGTTGATGAAAGCCCTGCGCGTGATGGCCGACCCGAACGGTCTTCATATCGTGCCGAACCGCGTCACCGTCTCGACCGCAGGCATCGTGCCGCGCATACGCGAACTCGCCACGCTCGCGGATCGCCCGCACCTCGCCATCTCGCTCGCCGCGCCGACCGACGAACTCAGAAACACGTTGATGCCGATCAACCGGAAGTGGCCGCTCGAAGAGTTACTCGCGGCGTGCCGGGAGTTCGAGTCGTCGCTGAAGCCGGGCGAGCGTTTCACGTTCGAGTACGTGATGCTCGACGGCGTGAACGACTCGGACGAGCACGCGCGGCAGTTGGCGAATCTGCTCAACCGTCATCAACTGCGCGCGAAGGTCAACCTCATACCGCACAACCCAGCCGACCCCCTGCCCTACCGCCCGACGCCGATGGAGCAGGTCGAGCGATTCAAGAGCATCCTCGAAGCGAAGGGGGTGCGCGCTTACGTGCGACGCCCGCGCGGGCGCGACATCTACGCCGCCTGCGGCCAACTCGCCGCCCGTCGCCCCGCCGTAAACAACCTGACGGCAGAGACGCTGCATCAATTAACAGGCTGAACGCCTGAACCGGAAATCAAACCGGAAATCAAAGTTGCCTAAATCAAATTTAATGAAAGCCGACATGATCAGAAAAATATTTACCACGCGCATCACATCAATATTTGTCGCCGCCTCGCTCGTCGCCGTCCTCGGCGCAGCACTGCCGGTGCGACGCGCTACGGCGGCGGCGGCAGGGACAACTTTTGCCGCGCCCGTCGCGCAACAACCAAACATCGGCGTCAACGGTTTCTTCGCTGCCGATAAAGCGCAACGCGGGCGCAGCGTCGAGGCGGCGGTCGTGCTGGACATCCCGCGCGGGTTTCACGTCAACGCAAACCGCGCCGCCAAGTTTTCGATCCCGACGGTGGTGAAGATTGATGCGCCGAAGGGGTTGCGCGTCGGCGCGGTGGCTTACCCGCGCGGCGTCGTGCGCCGTCTCGGTTTCTCGAAAGAGGCTCTGTCGCTCTACGAAGGGCGAACCGTGATGCGCTTCCAGATCATCGTTCCGGCCAACTTCCAGACAGGGCTGACGGAACTCCGCGCGAAAGTGACTTATCAAAGCTGCAACGACGAAGTCTGTTTTCCCCCGACCACGCGCGAAGTCAAACTGGGCATCAACGTAGTCGGCGCGAACGAATCGGTCAGGCGCATCAACGGGCAATACTTCGGGAGGAAATGATGATGAAGAAGGAACGCACAACAATGAAGGAGAAGACAGAACACAGAATACAGGAATCAGAATGAAGACCCGTTCGGGTTCTCTTCTGACTTCCGTATGCTGAATTCTGAGTCCTGCCTTTATTTATTGTTCTACGTTCCTCCTTCATCGTTTCTTCCGATGACTGCGAGCAGCCGTCCGGTGCAGCCGTAGAGATTTTTTTCGCGGCGGTAGGAGAAGAAGAGATCGTCGCGGCAGATGGTGCAGTAGGGCGCGGTGTGGATGCGCCCAACTGAGACGCCCGCGTCCGAGAGTTGTTGCCGATTGGCTCTTTGCAAATCAATGCGCGCGTGTCCCTCGCGCGTCGGGACGAGAAGTTCGTCGGCGTAAAGAAAGCGCGTGCGGAACATTTCGACGACCTCCGTGCCGACTTCGTAGCAACAGACATTGGCGGCGGGGCCGATCAAAGCGCGCACGTCTGCGGCGCGCGTGCCGTAGTCTGCGCGCATGCGTTCGAGCGTACGCACGACGATTGACGCCGCAGTGCCGCGCCATCCGGCATGGACGGCGGCGCACGCGCCCGTCCGCGCGTCGCCCAAAAGGACGGGCACGCAATCGGCGGTCTGGACGCCGAGCAGGACGTTCGGCGCGTCCGTCGTCAGGGCATCGCAACGTTCGACGTTCGCGTCGAGCGCGCCCACAGTGTCGCGGGCAATGCGTCGCACGTCTGCGCCGTGAACCTGCCAGCAGGTTGCGAGTCGCCAGTCGCCCGGAAAAAGTTCGAGCAAACGGCGGCGGTTCTCTTTGATGTTGGCCGCGTCGTCTATGTCGAAGCCCGCGAGGTTGAGCGAGCCCGGCGTGGGCACGGGGCTGCAACCGCCCGTGCGCGTGGAGAAACCGTTCGCGAAGCCTTCCCTCTCCAACGGCGTGCAGGTGAGCACGCGCAGGCCGTCGCGCTCGCGCCAGCAGAGTCCGGCGCGGGCGAGCAGTTCAGAGTCATCCGTGATCATTTCAATCGGCATAGACATCATCGAAGTGGCGCGCGTGCGCGCGGTCTTGCGCCGCACGCCGCGCTTCGCCGAGCGCGTCTTCACCGCCAGCGAGCGCGCTTACTGCGAGCGGCGGGGCGTCGTCGCGCCGCAACACTACGCCGCGCGTTTCGCCGCGAAAGAGGCTGCGCTCAAAGCGCTCGGCACGGGTTGGAGCGGCGGCCTCGCGTGGCAGGACATCGAAGTGATCTCGAACGAAGCCGGCGCGCCGTCGCTCGGTTTCCATAACCTCGCGCGCGAACTCTTCACGCGCTGCGGCGCTGACAGCGCGCACCTCTCCATCTCTCACACCACCGAACATGCCATCGCACAAGTCGTACTCGAACGCCGCGACGCGAAAGAATAATAACGAACTTTGAGATTGTAACGCAGAAGCCGACGAGTTGAAGCCGCGAGCAACAATAAGTCTTTTATAAGTCTTTTTGCGCTTACTGCCGGGCGGCGCTGTCCGAGACGAGCTGCGGCTCGTTTGTGAGCCGGGAGCGTCCGCTATGGCTTCGCTCGATGCGCGTCGTCTGAATCGAAGGCGCAGGGAGCAGGACGTCGCGCTCGGCCTTTTCGCGCGGCGCGTACATTTGCGACGGTGTGACGGCGCGCGGCGCATCGCCGGGCGGAGGCGCGGCGTTTATGGTCGGTTGAAGTTCGGGCGAATAGTAAGAGGCGAGAAGCGGGAGTAGCGTTTGATGCGTCAGGCACTCTGAGGCGGGAGCGAGCGCGGGCGTGACGGCGATGCGTTCGCGCGCGGGGCAGGAGGGCGAGGCCAGTTGTCCGGTTGCCGGATCGATCTCAATTGAGACGACGCCCGCCGGGCGCAGGAACGCCGCGCCGCCGAGTTCGGGGCGCAGTTCGACCGCGCCGCGCACAAACTCCGCCCAGACGGGCAGCGCGCTCTCCGCGCCCGTCAGGCCGAGTTGCGTGTTGTCGTCGAAACCGATCCAGACGACGCAGACGAGGTTCGGCGTGTAGCCGACGAACCAGCCGTCGCGCGACGTTCCGGTCTTGCCTGCGACCGCCGAGAATTTCAACATGCCGCGCGCGGCGCGCGCCGTGCCCTCGGCGACAACGTTCGTGAGCATGTCCGTGATCATGTAGGCCGTCGAAGGGTTGACGACCTGTGCGGAGGCGGGCGCGAACTCTTCAAACAGCCGCGCGCCTTCGCCGTCAACGGCGCGCGTGATGGCTGAGGCGCGCACGCGCGTCCCGGCATTCGCAAACGCGGTGTAGGCCGAGGCGATTTCGAGCGGCGTCGCCTCACTCGTGCCGAGCGCAAGCGAAGGATAAGCGTCTGCTTTTTGCAGGCCGAAGTTCGCGGCGAGCGTGGCGATGCGCGGCAAGCCCGTCTGCATGGCGAGATCAACCGTGACGACGTTCAGAGAGCGCGTGAGCGCCGTGCGCATCGTCACGTCGCGCATCGAGTAGCCGCCGCCGTAGTTGGCGGGGCGATAAGGCGCGCTGTAGCGGTCGAAGTTGAAGGCGCGCGGCGCGTCCGTGAACATGCGCGCGGGCGAAATGCCGCTCTCAAGCGCCGCCGCGTAAACGAAAGGCTTGAAGACCGAGCCGGGCTGCCGCCGCGCATCCGTCGCGCGATTGAGTTGCGACTCGGCGTAGCTTTTTCCGCCGACCATCGCGAGGACGTGGCCGCTTTGCGGGTCGAGCGCGACAAGCGCGGCCTGCGGTCGTCGTGCGTCGCCTGATTTATAAAGTTTTTCGAGTTGCGCGAGTTGGCGTGCGACGGCCTGTTCCGCGAGTTGCTGCAAGTCCAGATCAATCGTGGTGTAGACGCGCAGTGAGCGTTCGTCGGCGCTGCCCGTGCGCAGCAGTTGCGCTTCGACGGCGCGGTTGACGTGGTCAACGAAGTAAGGCGCGGTCGCATTCATGCTTGTGTCAACGGGCGCGACCGTGACGGCTTCGTCCATCGCCGCACGCGCCTCGTCGGCGCTGACAGAGTTATCGCGCAGCATCGCATTGATGACGGCGTTGCGGCGCGCGCGCGAATCGTCTGCGTGTCGGTCGGGCGCGTAGCGCGCGGGACTCTGGATCATCCCGGCGATGGTCGCGGCTTCGGCGAGCGAGAGGTCTTGCAA
>DASQDV010000847.1:0-2619 GCA_035633995.1 Pyrinomonadaceae bacterium
GCGCGCGAAGAGACGAAAGAGTGCGCGCGTTGCCCCCTCGTTCAGGTGCGTGACGAGCGAGCCGCACCAGATGAGATCGAAGCGCGTGTCGAAGGAGAGCGCGTCGAGGTCTGCGTCGGAATAGACGGGAGTTGCGCCGAATGTGTGCGCGCAAAAATCAACTCCGTCGCGGTCGAGATCGCAGGCCGTGAACGCGGCCTGCGGGAAACGTTCGACGAGGAAGCGCAGCACGCGCCCGTGCCCGCACGGCAGGTCGAGGACGCGTTCGACCTGCGATAGTTTCGCACGCCCGATGGCCTCTTCCAACGCGCGCATCGCCGAGAGTCCGACTTTGAAATAATGCGCGCCGTCGCCCGCGTACATCGTATCGCGCGGCGAGATGCGACTCTCCACATGGCGGAGCAGCGAGCGCGCGTCGTCGTCTAACCCGGCGTCTTCGAGCAGGCGTCGCTTTTGCGCCGCCGTCCTGAACGACAGCGCGCGCACGCTGCGGCGCACCGCCCCCAGACGCCGTCTCAAACGCACGGGAAGAATCTGTTTTAACGTGTGCTCCTCGCTCATCGCTTTCGTCCGGTGCCCGAACAGGTAGTCCGAAGCGTTTGACAGAATGCACCACCGCGCCGCGAAGACGCAAACGGGCGCGTGTACGAAACGGTGTGCGCGCGAAGCTGCCTGCGGAGAGAAGGAAAGAATCATTCGTCTCTTCGGCTTGCGTTCTTTTCTTCCTTCCGCCTGTTGGCAGTAGAACTCTTAATGCCCTCATAACGTAACTTTATTAAGGCTTTGCGCTTAGATTCTTGACGCTTACCCGCCGTGTGTCTAGACTCTAACCGTAACGTTGAAATTAAGAACTTCTCCGGCAGCCGGAATCGCGCGCTAGAGCTAGCCCTTATGGTCGGACGCCTTCGGACGCGACTTGAATTTGATGGATTCACACACAAGCGAACCAATCGCGTCACCACACCACGTCGCCGCCCCGCCCGCTGCGCGCACAACACACACAACATCTCCGTCCAAGCTTGCCGGAGGCGTCGCGCTGCCCGACAGGCCGCTCATTCTCATCGAGTCGGAAGAGTCGGGCGTGCAGTTCGCCTTCTCCGATCTGTGGGCTTACCGCGAGTTGCTCTACTTCCTGACGTGGCGCGACATCAAGGTGCGTTACAAGCAGACGGCGCTCGGCGCGGCGTGGGCGATCATCCAGCCGCTCGCCACGATGTTCATCTTCACGCTCGTCTTCAACCGCCTGGCCGGGCTTGACACAGGACGCATCCCCTACCCGCTCTTTGCCTACACCGGACTGTTGCTCTGGACGTTCTTCGCCAACGCCGTCACCAATAGCACCAACAGTCTGATCAACAACACGAACCTCATCACGAAAGTCTATTTCCCGCGCGCCTTCATCCCGGCGGCGGCGGTCGGCGCGGGGCTGGTTGACTTCGGCATCGGCGCCGGAATTCTCGTCGGCCTCGTCGCCTATTACGGCATCGCGCCCGGCTGGGGCGTCATGCTGCTGCCGCTGTTTTTGTTGCTCGCCGTGCTGCTCGCGCTGGCCTTCGGGATGCTCATCTCGGCGCTGACGGTGAAGTATCGGGACTTGCGCCACGCCCTGCCGTTCGTAATTCAGTTCTGGATGTTCGCCTCGCCCGTCATCTACCCTTCGAGCCAGGTGCCGGGCGGCTGGCGCATCCTGATCATGCTCAACCCTCTGACGGGAATCATCGAGGGCTTTCGCGCCGCGCTCGTCGGCGGCACGCTCGACCGCGCCGCCGTGCTGCTCTCCGTCGTCGTGACGCTCGCGCTGCTCGCCGTCTCGTTCTACCTCTTCCGCCGCATCGAAGAGACCTTCGCCGATTTGATCTGAACCCCGTAGCCGATGAAGCCGATTGTTAAGATCGAAAACGTCAGCAAGCGCTACCTTCTCGGCGGCCTGCATCCCGGCTATCACACCTTCCGCGACATGCTCGGCGGCGCGCTGCTCGCACCCTTCCGGCGGCGGCGCACGAACGACGACGACCCGACGAGCACGCTCTGGGCGCTCAAAGACGTGAACCTGACGGTGCAGCCCGGCGAACTGATCGGCGTCATCGGCAGGAACGGCGCGGGCAAATCGACGCTCCTGAAAGTACTTTCGCGCGTGACCAAGCCGACCACAGGGCGCGTCGAAATGTACGGGCGCGTCGGCTCGCTTCTGGAAGTCGGCACCGGTTTTCACGCGGAGTTGACGGGGCGCGAAAACATCTTCCTGAGCGGCGCGATCCTCGGCATGCGCCGCTCCGAGATCGCGCGCAAGTTCGACGAGATCGTCGCCTTCTCCGAACTCGAAAAATTCATAGACACGCCCGTCAAGCGTTATTCCTCCGGCATGTACGTGCGTCTCGCCTTCTCGGTCGCCGCGCATCTCGAACCCGAAGTCTTGATCATGGACGAAGTGCTCGCCGTCGGCGACGCGGCTTTCCAGCAGAAGTGCCTCGACAAGATGCACGCCATCCGCCAGCACGGGCGCACCATCTTTTTCGTCTCGCACAGCATGCCCGCCGTCACGCGCCTGTGCCGCCGCGTGATCCTGCTCCACGAAGGGCGCATCGTCAGCGAGGGCGAAGCGCAGGAGGTGGTCAACGA
>DASQDV010000848.1:0-2059 GCA_035633995.1 Pyrinomonadaceae bacterium
TCGCCTTTAGCGAGAAAATGTGTCGTGGCGAGTTGGAAAGCGTCCGCGAAGACGGCACGTGCGGCCTCCTGATTGTAAGGCCAGAGCAGTTCGGCGGCACGCGTCATCACCGTGATCTGCCCGACGGGACGCTCGAACGACTTGGCCTCCGACGCCTGTTGCTGCACGAGCGCGATGGCGCGTTGCTGGTCGCACGAGGGCACGGCGGCGACAGTGGAAGCAGCCCGCCGCTTCGTGGTTTGCGTGAATGTTGTTTGCGACGTGAAGAGAAGACACAGCGCGAGCGCGACGAGACGACGGCGGGGCGACGAGGGATTCACAGGGTTGCTCCTAAATTCTCAGCGGGAATTTCTGACAGCCACGCTCGCGCCGCAAAGCGCGGTCAGTTGCTCTCCCGGATGCGAGCGGCGGCCTGCACCGTATGACGGGCTAAGATTCGCTTTTGTTGCAGAAAAAATCCGGCGGGAGCGGCTTGCTTGTGCTGGCGCGTCGGCTCGCGTAAAATACTCGTTTCTGCGCTCCCGAAATTTTACGTCTGTAGCTCTCGGCGCAAGAATCTTCAAGCAATGGCAATTGACCGCATCACGGTGCGCGGGGCGCGCCAGCACAACCTCAAAGACATCAACGTCGAAATTCCACGCGACCGTGTGACCGTCATCACGGGTCTCTCGGGTTCGGGCAAGTCGTCGCTCGCCTTCGACACGATCTACGCCGAAGGCCAGCGCCGCTACGTCGAATCTCTGTCGGCCTACGCGCGCCAGTTCCTCGATCAACTCGAACGCCCCGACGTGGATTCGGTTGACGGCCTCTCGCCCGCCATCTCCATCGAACAGAAGACCGTCTCGCGCAGCCCGCGCTCAACGGTCGGCACGGTGACGGAAGTTTACGACTACCTGCGCCTCCTGTTCTCCTCCATCGGCCAGCCGCATTGCCACATCTGCGGCGCGGCCATCACGCGCCAGAGCGTCGAGCAGATCGTGCATAGCGTGCTGGCGCTGCCCGAAGGCGAGCGCGTGATGATCCTCGCGCCCGTAGTGCGCGGGCGCAAAGGCGAGTTCAAGAAGGAGCTTGAGAAACTTGCCAAAGACGGTTTCCTGCGCGCGCGCGTGGACAACGACCTGCTCTCGCTCGACGAAGAGATCAAACTCGACAAGCGACGCAACCACACCATCGAAGCGGTCGTTGATCGCCTGCTCATCAAACCGGGCATCGGCGAACGCCTCACCGAATCCGTCCGCACGGCCTTGAAGCTGACGAACGGCGCGGTGCTCGTCTCGGTCGTTGACGGCGAGGAGAAGTTGTATTCCGAACGCATGGCCTGCGTGAACTGCGGCATCAACGTGCCGCCTTTAGAGCCGCGTTCGTTCTCTTTCAACTCGGCCTACGGCGCGTGCAAGCGTTGTCACGGATTGGGCACGGTGCTCGAAGTCGATCCGGCCAAACTCATCGCAGACCCGCACGAGCGCGCCGACCGGCAACTCTTCATGGGCGTGGCCGACAAGCAAGGTTCTGCCTACCTGCGCAGCGCGCTCGTCGCCGTCGCCGAACATTTCGGCGCGAGTGCCGCCGTCCCCTTCTCCGCGCTGCCGAAGCCTGCGCGCGACGCCTTCTTTCACGGCCTCGAAGGGCAGATCACTTTCCGGCAGGGACTCTACACTTATCTGAGCGACTGGAAGGGCGCGATCCGCCACCTGCGCGAGCGCATGAACGATGCGCCGTCGGAGAAGGTGCGCGAGGCACTGGAAGAGTTGGTGTCGCCCGTCGAGTGTCCCGCGTGTCACGGCCAACGCCTGCAACCCGAATCGCTCGCCGTGCGCGTCGGGAACTTAGGCATCACGCAATACACCGCGCTCCCGATTGAAGAGGCCGTCGCCGTCTTCGACAAGTTGACGCTCAACGAGCGCGAGCAACAGATCGCCGGACTCGTCCTGCGCGAGATACGCAACCGCATGCGCTTTCTCGAATCGGTCGGACTCGGCTACATCACGCTCGACCGCCCCTCGGCCACGCTCTCCGGCGGCGAAGGCCAGCGCATACGCCTCGCCACGCAGATCGGCTC
>DASQDV010000849.1:0-4887 GCA_035633995.1 Pyrinomonadaceae bacterium
ACAAGACTTTGTGAGATGCTCGTGATAGATGGCGAATCTATCGAGGCGACTGACTTGTTGAATTAAAAGACCGGATACAGCTTTGCCATCATGCAGACTTTCGAGGAGAAGATGCGACCGGATTCTCCCTGCATCGAAATCCTCGGCCCCTTCCTCCGGCGTATCAGTGCCAACCCCTAATCATTAAAACCGTATCAATGTTTCGATAAAGTGCCGAATTGCTTATACCGCGAAGTACCCGGCAGGCCGAACGAACACCTCATCCGGCCCGCAACGCAATCAGCGGATCAACTTTCGTCGCGCGCCGCGCCGGAAGCAGGCAGGCGATGAGCGCAGCCGCGCCGAGCAGCGCCGCGGAGGCCGCGAATGTCACAGGGTCGGTAGGCCTCACGTCGTAGAGCAGGCTCTCCAGCACGCGCGTCAGCGCGAGCGCGCCGCAAAGCCCGAGCGCCAGCCCGACCAGCGTGAGGCGCAGGCTCTGTCCCACGACGTGCCGGAGCACGTGGTGCGCCTGCGCCCCCAGTGCCATGCGCAGGCCGATCTCGTGCGTGCGCATCGTGACGTGGTATGCGGTGACGCCGTAGATGCCGACGAGCGCCAGCAGCAGCGCGAGGATAGCGAAGGCGCCGACCAGCAGCGTCGAAGCGCGCCGCTCGGCGAGGGCTACCGCGACGACATCGCTCAGCGGGCGCGCGTTGTAAACGGGGATGGTCTTGTCGAGGGCGTGTACCTCCTTACGGACGGCTGCGGTGAGCGCCGCCGGATCGGCTGACGATCTCACGACGAGCGAGAGGCTGCCCCAGTTGGCGTCCTGCGCGTAGGGCACGTACATCTGTGCCCCGGCTGGCTGCCAGGGTTCCTCGCGTGTGTCGCCGACGACGCCGACGATCTCGCGCGGGAACTTCTCGTCACGCCAGATTATGATGCGCTTCCCCACCGGGCTCTCGCCGGGCCAGAACCGCTTCGCCATCGTCTCGTTGATGACCACCACCATCGGCGACTTCTCGGTGTCCTGTTTGGTGAAGTCACGGCCGGCGACGAGCGGGACCTGTAGCGCGCGGAAGTAGCCCGGCGTCGCGACAAGGTAGGCGGCGCTGGCCGACTCTTCGGGCGTCGCCGGCCGGCCCTCGCGGATGAAGGAGCGGCCGACGCTATAGTTATCGCCGTCGAGCGGGAGGCTCAGCACCGCGCCCGCCGCCTCCACGCCGGGCAGCGACTCGACGCGCTCAAGGGTCTGCCGGGACAGTTCCGCGCGTGCCGACCCCGCGGTGTATTTGCTCCCCGAAGCGGTGAGACGCATTGCAAGCACGCCGGTGGGGTTGAAACCATAGTTCACATCGCTCAGGCGCATAAAACTCCGCGCGAGGAGCCCCGCGCCGGCGAGCAGCATGAAGGAGAGCGCGATCTCGGAGACCATCAGGAGACTCGTTGCGCGATTGTGACGCGAGCCTTCGGAGCCGGTACGACCGCCCCCCTTCAGCGTCTGGTTCAGATCGAAGCGCAAAGTCTGTAGGGCCGGCGCCAGACCGAAAAGGATGCCCGTGAGGAGCGAGACGGCGAACGCGAAAACGAATACGCGTGCGTCAAGTCCGATCTCGTCGGAGCGCGGCGTGCCTGCCGGGAGCATCCCGACGAGCAACTTCGTCAGCCATAGACTAATTAACAACCCCGCGGCCCCACCCGTGAGCGAAAGCAGAAAACTCTCCGTTAACAGTTGACGCACGATGCGCATGCGCGACGCGCCCAACGCGCCGCGCAACGCGAACTCTTTGCTCCGCGCCGCGGCGCGCGCCAGCAGGAGGTTTGCCACGTTACCACACGCGATGAGCAGGACGAGGGCTACCGCGCCGAGGATGACCAGAAGCGGCGTCTGCATGTCCCCGACCAGCCGTTCCCGCAGGTTCATCGCCTTCACGCCCCAGCCGCTGTTCGTCTCGACGTAGGTCTGCGCAAGGCGGGCATTGATGGCGTCCATCCGCGCCTGCGCCTGCGCGAGTGTGGCGTCGGGCTTGAGCCGCGCGACGACTTCAAGGTAGCGGTTATCGCGCCGCTCCGCGCTCGGGTTGAACGCGCGCGGGAACCAGATTTCGGTCTGCCCGGGGTAAGTGAATTGCGGCGGCATGACGCCGACGACCGTCGTACTAACCTGGCCGACCCTGATCTGTGTGCCGACGACGCGGGGGTCGCTGGCGTAGCGCCGCCGCCACAGCGCGTGGCTCAGGACGGCGACGAGTGGTGCGTCCGGCTTCTCGTCGCCGGGTTGCAGGGCGCGACCGTGCAGCGCGCCGGTGCGGAAGAGCGGGAAGAAATCAGCCGAGACGCTCGTGCCGCGAACTCGCTCCGCTTGCTCGTCCGCGACGAGAAGCGCGCCGCCGGTAGCGAAGCCCGCCATCTGCTCGAACTCTTGTACCTGCTCCCGCCACTCGGCGAAATCGGGCACGGACAGGTGACTATCGGTGATGCCCTTGGACGGGTTAATGCCTTCGAAGTAGACGAGCCGCTCAGAGTCGGGGAACGGCAGTGGCCTCAAAAGCACGGCGTTGACGACCGAGAAGATGGCCGTGTTGGCGCCGATGCCGAGTGCGAGCGTGAGCACGGCGATCAGCGTGAAGACCTTGTGCTTGGCGAGCATGCGCGCGCCGAACCTGACGTCCCGAAGTATTGTTTCCATCGAAGCGAACCCCCACATTTCGCGACTCGCCTCTCGCAGCCGAGTCTCATTTCCAAACTGGCGCCGCGCGACCCGGCGCGCCTCCTCCGGCGTCATACCGGAAGCCACGTTCTCCTCCGCCTTCATCTCCAGATGAAAGCGCATCTCCTCTTCCATCTCGCGGTCGAAATGCGCGCGCCACACGTAATGCAGTATCTGCTGCCAGAGTTGGGACAGACGAGTCATCGGGAGGAAGACACCTACTACTACGCGGGTCGCACCACCCGCAGAATCGCCTCAAACAAGCGCTCTAAGTCCGCGACCTCCGTTGCGAGTTGTTTCCGCCCGGCGGGCGTCAGGCGGTAGAGGCATGCGCGCCGGTTGTTGTCCGAAAGCCCCCACTCTGCTACCACCCAGCGCTTGACGGCGAGGCGCTGGAGCGCCGGGTAGAGTGAACCCTCCTCGACTTGGAGCACGTCGTCGGACACCCTCCGGATGTGCCGGGCTATGCCATACCCGTGCAGCGGGTCACGATGCCGCTCCAGTGTCTTGAGGATCAGCAGTTCCAGCGTGCCCGGCATCATCTCGGATTTCCTCTGCGGGAGACTTTTGGCCATAGCTCACCTTTGCATAGACTAACTATGTATCCAGAGGATGTCTCTGGTGGTGTAAATTGTCAAGTTCAAAGCAACAAAAGGGCACCCCACTCAGGCCGTGAGACATCTCTGGCCCGGCCTTCCGCAGTAGTGCTTTCACCTCACGGGCTTCTGAACGGGTACACGCTCACCCACGCCGGGAGAATCTTCACCTCTATGCCCGCTCGTTCTCCGCGCTCCAGCAGGAACTTCATCGTCCTGTCGAAATCGTCGAGCGGAGGCGGCATCGGAACGAGCGGTTGCTCGACCGGCTGCCAGAAATCGTCCCAGTGGATGGGTATGACGCGGCCCGGACTGACGGCTTCGACAACCTCTCGCCAGTAAGCCTCCCGGTAGTCCTCATCCTTTTTCCCCAGAGTCCCGACGCCGAGGAAAACCACGTCAGCGTGGCGACCTGTGAACGCGCCTGGGATGAACCCGGCCGTAGGATGCACGAGTATGCTCTTCTCGTCATGCTCGATAAGAACCGAGTAGCTCCCGCCCTCCCTGTACTTAGTCACCCACGCGCGAGGTTTGAGCGGCTCTTCGATATTACCCTGAAGCCTGACGGGAGAGGCGTGACGTGAAAACAGCCAGGTAATCTTGAACGCTCCGGCATGCGTCACCGTGCCGTCTTGTATGACATCGATCCGCTCAGGGGGAAATCTGGAGCCGAGTCCGATCATGGACGTTGACTTAGAGCCCACTAGGCGCGCCCCGGTTAGTTGAGCAACCGCGGCCGAGTCGAGGGCGTGATCGTAATGGGAGTGCAGGACAAGCACCCTGTCCAGGCGTTCGACGTTCGCGCGCCGGAGGCAGCGTGCGATCACATCTTGATTAGGTTCGATCTTTTTGAGGAGCGCGAACTTGCCCGGCCTCGTGAAGAAGCCGTCGGTGATCACGGCATTCTCCCCGTCCTCGAACAGCAGCGTGGAGACGCCGAAGAATGTCACGCGAAGTCCGGGGACACTTTCGTCCAGGGGCGCGAGTATATGGGCGGTGTAACGATTCATATAGGTAGAGTGG
This sequence comes from Pyrinomonadaceae bacterium, assembly GCA_035633995.1. Lineage (GTDB taxonomy): Bacteria > Acidobacteriota > Blastocatellia > Pyrinomonadales > Pyrinomonadaceae > JAIVJZ01. Next base: position 4,312 of record DASQDV010000849.1, read on the forward strand.
TAGGGTTGCAAAAAATATTTTGGCCACGATTACCAGCAGCGGGCAGATCGCTATGACTGCAATATCTGGTATGGTTAGAAAGTTTTTGCAACGCTGCTGTTAAATCTGCCTGGAGAGGCTTCTGCCTCCTGTCCTCATAAGCACTAGCTCTGAAATCCTCCGCAGTAGTGAAGTTGCCCCGGTAGACTTGACCCGGAGAGGAATCAACAAGTTGGTTTCTGAAGAAACCCGCCGCGCTTACCACCGGGCCGTGTCCGAGTTCTTCCAGTTCGAAAGATGAACCAGCCTTCCACGCGATGCCAGCGGAAGCAACTGGCCAAGCTCAGGTATAAAGAGAGTCTAAGACAAATGTCTTCGGCAGGCTATATCACAACCTGGCTTCGGCGGATTTTTGAACAAGCCTTTTTAAGAAATACAGGATCGTCATGGTAAGAAAAAACACCATTCAGTAAGAACGAATAACATAGTGATCATTCGTATTAGACTCTTCGGACGTGAGGACGAAGCAGGCTTCACTTTCGCGTTACCGTGTGTAGTATCGGTGAATGCGAATAACCGCTCTAAAATTTACTATGA
>DASQDV010000850.1:0-4339 GCA_035633995.1 Pyrinomonadaceae bacterium
CTTTCAACGCCAGCCGCCCGACTTCAAACGCGCCATCGAAGAATATCGCAAGACTTTGAAGATTGACCCGCGCCACGAGAAGGCTTTGCAGAACATCGCCGCCGCCGCCATGCAACTCGGCGACAAGGCGGCGGCGCGCGACGCCGTCCAGCAACTCGCATCCGTCAACCCCGCCAACCCCACGCTCGATGCCCTGCGCACGCGCGTCGAAGAGATGCCCTGAACCCTATTCTTCAAAAAGGCAACGGGCGAAAGTTCCTCGCCCGTTGCCTTCTCCGTGTCCGAAGCAAAATCCGGCTTCTTAACAATCACTTCCTTATTTCATTTGACCCCTATGAAATCAAATTCGTTATCGAACGGCGGAAGACTGCGCGTTCTTGTGCTTACCATCCTGTTCCTGCCCTTGAGCGGCTGCGGCGGCTGGTGGAAGCGACCCGCCGCCGAACACGCGAGCGGCAACGCGCCTGCAAATGCTTCCGCGCCCGTCCCTTCCTCAGACGAAGCGGCGCGCGGCGCAGTCAGGTTTCTCGAAGAACGCGTCAAGCGCGACCCCGACGACTTCATTGCGCACAACCAACTCGTCGACTACTACCTCGAACTCGAACACGAAACCGGCGACACGCGCTACCTTGAGTTAGCCTTGCGTGCCGCGCAGGCGTCGCTTAAGGCCCTGCCCGCCGAGCAGAACGCGGGCGGACTCGCCGCGCTCATCCGCGCCGAAGCCGCGCTTCACCAATTCGCTTCCGCGCGCGCCAACGCGCTTCGTTACGTCGAACTCGAACCGCAAAAGCGCGCCCCTTACATTCTGCTCTTCGACACTCAACTTGAGGTGGGAGACTACGACGGCGCGGCGAAGACTCTGGCGAAGATGGAAGGGCTGGCCGAGCGGAGCGTTGACGAAGAGACACGGCGCGCACGCTATGCCCAGATCACCGGCGACACCGACGCGGCCACCAAACACTTGACGCAAGCCCTCGCCATCGCGCGCACATACAGCGCGACGCACGCCGACACGCTCGCCTGGTATCACTGGCAACTCGGCGAGACGGCCTTCTCCGTCGGCCAGTACGAAGCCGCCGAACGACATTACAACGACGCGCTCGCGCTCTTTCCCGACGATATACACTCGCGCGCTTCGCTCGCGCGCGTCCGCGCCGCGCGCGGCGATCTACAGGGCGCAATCAAAGAGTATGAGACCGTCAACAATCGCCTCCCCGAACCGCCCTATCTCGCAGCCCTCGGCGACCTTTATCAACTGACGGGGCGAGCGCCGGAGGCCGCCAAGATGTACGCCGAGGTGGAGCGCGTCGGACGCCTCACGCCGCTCGAAAGCAATTTGCACGAGCGCCTGCTGTCCATCTTCTACGCCGACCACGATCTCAAAACGGAAGAGGCTTACGCCGCCGCCGTTAAAGATTATTCCGCGCGTCAGGACATTTACGGCGCGGACACGCTCGCGTGGACGGCGCTCAAGGCGGGAAAGATCAAGGAAGCGCAGGCGGCCATCAAAGACGCGCTGCGCATGGGCACGAAGGACGCCAAATTCCTCTACCACGCCGGAATGATCGCGCGCGGCGCAGGCGACAAGGACGCGGCGCGCGACTACCTCACACGCGCGCTCGCGCTCAACCCGCAATTCGACCCGCTGCAAGTCTCGATAGCGAAAAAGGCGTTGGAAGAGAACTGAACGGGTGCGTTAATAAAGTTAAGCGACGAATTAAAGAGAGGGGCGGCGCGATAATTTCGTAATCGCCGTCGCGCCCGCTGGCGAAGGCGATCTAGCCGGTAGGTTCGGGCGTGTGGTCGGCAGGCTTCGCCTGCCGGGCGTCGTTCGCGCCGGAAGTCCGTAGCGCGCCCGTCAGTATCAAGCTGACCAGCAGCGAAGCGAGGAAAAGGCGTGCGGGTCTTTACTTGTGTATGACCGTCGTTGTGCTCTTTTCGGTCGAATGTTTAATTGCGCGTCCGGTCGTCCACGGTGCCCGTCGGGAACGGCTGGTGCGGCGGCGCGAAGAACGGGAAAGTACTGCGATACGCCACGTCGTTTGCGTTCGCGTTGTCGGTGAGCGGTTGGCGGTTGTTAATCAAAAACAGCTCTACGTCAACCACGTCGTCGCCGACGCGTCGCCCGTTCGGGAAGCCCGCGCTGTCACCGCTGCGGTCGCCGGGCGTGTCGCTTTTGAAGCCGCCGCCCTGCCTCCCCGTGTTCGGCGTGTTGAGATTGAGGCGCAGGTAATCACCGCGCGCGACGGCGATGTTGGCGAGGATGCCGATGCTCGTGTCGTCCGTGCCGAACGATTTGAGCGTGGCGACGATGGAGGGCGCGAAACGCCCGTTCTGATCTTCGAGCGGCGTCCCGCTATTAAATTCGTTCTTGCGATTAAACGGGATGAGCGCGACGTTGACCGCCGGTGTCGCCATGCGGTCAACGGTGACCCACTGGCCTGTGCCCGTGACGACGGACTGACGCGTGATGATCTGGTTGCTGCGCCGCTGCGTCACGAAATTCAGTCCGATCTCGTTTAACGCGCCCGCCGACTTCAACACCGAGACGGGGAAACTCAGAGCGATGCCGAGGATGTTGTAGCCCGCGAAGCTGTCGCGACCGCGTTGGAGTTGGCTTTTGTCGGGTAGCCCCGTTCCGTTGCGTGCGGGTGCTGCGTAGCGGCTGAAGCCCGTGATGTCGAAGTTGAAGGGATCGTCAACCACGCCCGCAAAGAATTGCACGCCGGTCGCCTGATTCGTGGTGATGACGGGCGCGGGCGGTGTGGGGTCTAAGGTCGGGACGGTTCCGGGCGCGTCGAAAGTTTGACCCGACGGGAGCGTGATGGTCGCCGTCTGCACCTGAGACGACGACTGCGTCTTCGGCGTGAAGCGTATGTCGATGAAGCGGTCGGGTCGGGCGTCACCGGTCAGTTCGAGTTCAAAACGGTAGCGTATGTTTTCATCGAAGACGCCGAAGTTGACCATCTCGTTCGGGACGATGAAGCCGTGAATCGTGCCCGCGATGATGACGCGCGAGTTGTCGTTCGGATCGAGGAAAATGTAGCTGTCGGCGATGTCGCCGCCCTGGTCGTTGGCGATGGCGGGCGAGTCGCCGTGATCGGCGGCATCGAGCGACGGTGCGGGAGTCAACGCGATGACGAACAGAATCGTCACGAAGAGCGAAGCGAGCGCCCTCTTTTTTTTGCTGCTTAGCATTAACTTTCCTCCTCTCCTAAACTTAAGGATACTTACACAATAAAGTAGCCGAATTGTGCCCCCCGCCCCTTATTCATCTTTCTTACCGCATGGCTATCCGGTTTATTGCGTGCCGAACCTCGCGCGGTACTCGATGGAGTTGACAAAACCATTCACCATCGTTCGGAAGTCGCCGGGATGCGTGTTCAGGTAGTTGAGCCACCCGTTGAAGCCCTCCACGTCAATGTCGCGTCGCAAATAGCCGTAGTACTGTGAGGCGACGAAGCCGCGATTGTACTCCTTCGCGTAAAACTCCGCACTCTCGACAACGGCGCGCAAGACCTGCGCCCGCGTCCGCGCGCCCGTGTTGAGGTCGCTGACGAGTTGCGCGCGGTTCGAGAGCGTGACGCCCGCCGTCTGCAAGAGTTTGTTGACGTAAGCCTCGTTCGAGAGCGCGTCGTACATCTCCTTGAAGTCGGCGCGCGCGGTGAACTCGCTCGCGTAGGCCGCCTGATTGGCGAAGACTTCGGCGGGCGTCGCGCCGTTGATGCGCTGCGTGTCGCGTATGAATTCGCGGTAGGTCGGGAACCTGCCGAGCGCGGCGAGGTAGAAGCGTATGACGAGGTAGCCTTTGATCTGGTACTCGGCGGAGCGGAAGAATGCCATCGAGACTTCGATGCGGTCGCAGCGCGCGTCGTTCACGGGGCAATTGCGGAGCAGGTTGACCCATGAGTTGAAGCCCGTCGTCTCCGGCTCGCGGTTGAGGAAGTCAAGGTAGTGTTGGCGGACGAAGGCTTCCGGCCTGTCAATCGGATTGATCGTGGAGAACGTCGCGTCGTTGTCAATGATCGTTATCTTCGAGTTGGCGAGCGCGCCCAGTGTCGCGCCCGTCGGGTTGCCGAGCGTGAGGCTGATCGTCTCTTCCGTTTCGACGATGCCGTCGTCGATGATCGAGATGGTGAACGTTTTCTGCGTCTCGCCCGCCGCGAAGCGAAGCGTGCCGATGGTTGTCTGGAAGTCGGAACGCTCGGAGGCTGAACCGCTCGTGGCGGCATAGTCAACAACGACCGCGCCGCCGGTGTCGCCCGTGCGCGTCACCTGCACTGTGATGGTCGTTGCGCCCTCCGACACGTTCAAACTCCCGTCCGCGTTCTGCCCCGCG
>DASQDV010000851.1:0-4147 GCA_035633995.1 Pyrinomonadaceae bacterium
TTAATCGCGCCATAGCCGCTGTTCTCAGGCGTGATGTCCGCAACGTGCCGCCAGCGCGTTGCGTCGGAGAGAGAACCGGCGACTGACACGAGCGGCACCGATGCGCCTGCACGCTCGTCAACCAGACTGATCTTTTTGACGGAGAGCGTTCCCGCCTCGCCCGTCCATTGAACCTCTACGCTCTTGATTTCGAGGGTCTCGGGCAGGGCGAGACGCGCCGCATAGTCGTGCCCTTCGCAGCGCACGTCGCCGGGGCGCGTCACCGGATAGCTGCGATAGACGGGGGCGCGTGCCTGCCGCATGGTCGGGCGCACGTCGGCGCAGTCGTAAGCCCACTCGGAAGTGTCGCGACCGGCCAGAAGCGCCTGCACGTAAGTTTGACCATGCGTGTCCGTAACGACGACGCGCGCGACTTCCGCTTTGTCGGCGAGGGCGGCAGAGCAGGCGAGCGCGCTGGCGACGGCGACGACGTTGGCGCGCGCCGGTCTGGGGAGATCGAATTTGAAAGTCGTCGGGTTGGGCGCGGCGCAACCCGAACCGAGTTGCGCGTTGAACTCGTTCAAAGTCCAACGGACGCCGAGCGCGTCTGTGGTCGTGGGCGGCTCGATGAGCGCGCGCGGCACGAAGAGAAAGCGCACCGCCATCACGTCGAGGCTCAGATTCGCCGGATCGCGCCACGCGTTTTCGACGCTGCCGTGCGGCGGCATCGTCATCAAACGGCTGACGCGCGAGAGGATGAAGGGGCCGTAGCCGCTCGCGCTCGTGAACTGCCAGAGCTTCGACAGGTCGGGCGGAATCTCGCTGACGCGCCCCGTGCCGCCACGCACGGGGAGCAGGCGTTGGTGCGTCGCCGCGAGTTCGTCGCGGAAGCGGGTGGCCGAGGCGGGCGGCCTCTGAAAGACTTTGTAGGGCGCGCCGTAGTGCCACTCGTAGAACCACGTGAAGCTGGCGAGGTCGAGCGCGACGACGGAGAGCAAGAGCGCGCCGCGCGCGAGGGAGTGTGGACGCGCGTGCCAGTGGAGAAGCGCCGCCGCTGCCGCCGCGAAGACGAGAAGCGGCACGGCAATCGTCAAATTCTCCCACGGGAGAAAACCGTGCGGGCGCTTCAACTGCCCGGATGCCAGCGCGTTCAACTTGCCGGTCAGCGCGACGATGACGACAAGGCACGCGAGCATCACGCAGGCCGCGGCGACGAGCGTGCGTTTGATCAGACGATGCGATGCCGCCTTCTCCAGAACGGCGTGCGCGCCGAAGCCCGCCAGCACGCTCACGCCGAGCGAGAGTTCCATGAAGTGGCGTGCGGGCACGCGAAACTTGTTGATGACGGGCAAGTGGTAAGTGAAGCGTGCGAGCGGCGTCGCATCGCCGAGCGCGAGCAAAAAGGCGACGCCGCACACGGCGAGCCAGAACCATGCGAGGCCGCGCCGCCGCGCGGCGAGAAATCCGATTGACGCGAGCAGGAGCGGCAGCAGGCCGACGTAGCCGCTCAATTCGCCCGCGCCCCAGCCGCCTGCCTCCGAACCCCACGCGCCGAAGTAGGGCAGATCATAAATCGTGCCGGGCGAGCCGCCGTAGAGATAAGGGAAAAGGAGCATCGGCGTCTGCCTGAGCGGCAGCGCGTAAGACACAAACTCCGCGAAGCCGAGCGACGCGCGCAAACTCAAGGCGGCGAGTTCGGCGGTCGGCCACAACTGCACGGCGGCGAGCCCCGTCCCCGTCAAGACCAAAAGCGCGCAGAGCGAGTAGTAAAGCCAGCGCCCCGTCGCGCTGTGCCAGCCGCGCACGAGCGCATACACGCCGCCGAGCGCGAGCGTGTAGACGAAGATTTGCGGGTGTCCCGCGAGCGCCGAGCACGCGACGCTCGCTGCGCCGACGGCGAACCAGAAACTACCGGCACTCGCTCGCCGCGAACTCCGCCTGTCTTCGCCTTGCTCGACGCCCCCGCGTCGCGCCAGTTGCTCCAGCGACAGGATAAAGAGCGGCAACCACGCGGCGGCGTGTACGAGCGCGGCGTGGCCGAGATGCGCGATGAGGAAGCCGCACATCGAATAGCACACGCCGCCGACCGCGGCGGCGAAGCGCGAGCGCGTCAATGCGAACACATAGGCGTAAGTGAAACTCGCGGCGAGGACGTAGGCCGAAAGCAAAAAGGCGTTCCACGATTTGAGCAGCGAAAACAGGAGCGCGGGCGGATACCACATCATCAACTGCGAATCGCCCACCGCCGGATGACCGCCCCACACGGACGCATCCCACAGGACGCGCCGCGCGTAAAAGTTCGGCAGGAAATAAAGTATGCCGTCGCCCGGCGCGAGCAGGTAATCGGAGAAAAGGACGGGCGCGAAGAAGGCTATGAACAGCAGCGTGTAAAAGAGCAGGACGGCGACCGCGTGCAGCAGCGCACGCTTCATCGAAGTTGACCCGCCAGCCTCGCCGGAATGTTCGCGCGTGTTCGCTTCAAGCATTCAACTTTAGGTGCGCAGTCTGGAAATGAATGGGCGCAGGGCTTGTTCCAAACGAGTCATCGCATCAATCATCGCGTGTTGGATCGTCTCCCAACGGGCTTCATCGCCTTTACTGCCGCCATTCAAAAGGGGGTAAGCAATTCGACTGCTTTTGCTGCCTTCCAGCCTTTCCCAGGATAATTGCCCTCCAAAAGCGGCTTCGATTTCATGTTTATGAGATTCCAACTCATCGAAAATTCTTTTGTTGGCCGTCGTCTCCCGGCGGGCAACATAAAGTTCAACGCGGGTTTTCTCCTGCCCGACGACATACCTGAAATGGAGTCCGCTAACGCCTGCGCTAATCTCGATGAAGTCGCGTGCAGAAGGCAGCAGCTTGCCCTCAAGCGTGGTTCTTCCTTCGTTTAGAGTCAGGAGCTTCTCCAAAAATTTGCGATGTGTAAGCTGCGTGGCTTGTTTGTTGGTACTCATCGGTCCTTCCGTCCCGCGTCAACGTCGCCGCGCGATGACGTACATGATGTCGTACATGTTGAGATAGAAACCCAGGTTGCCGACGCCGAGACGTTCGAGCGGGCGGTAGAGCGCGGGCTTTTGCTGGCGCAGGACGAGGATGTTGTAGGCCATGTTGCCGATGCTGCGGTAGAAGCCGCAGTAGCGGTTGTAGACGACGTCGAAGCCATGAGCGTCGAGCAGTTGCGCGATGGTTCTGGTGGAGAAATAGTGGAGATGGGTGGGCGGGTGGATCATGCGCCATTTCTCTTTGCGGAGGCGCGCGTTGAGGCTCTCGATGTCGGCGGTGGTGAGGGCGAGGAGCGCGCCCGGTTCAGTGTGCGCGGCGACCTTCTCCACGTAGCGGTGCGGCTCGCGCAAGTGTTCGATGGTGTCCCACATGCAAACCACGTCGAACATTTGCGCGCCGTAGTCGTGCGCGAGAAAGTCGGCCTGAACCACGTCGAGTTTCAACTCTTCGCGCGCAAAGCGCACTCCGGCGTCGGTGATGTCTATGCCCTGCACGCTCTCGAATCGGTCGCGCACCACGTCGAGAAAAAAGCCGTAGGCGCTCCCTATTTCTAAGAGTCGCCGGTGGCGCGTGGGGTCGAGAAATTTTTGCAGTTCGCGGAAGCGCAGGGCGAAATTCTTGCGGAAGAATTTTACGTCCGAAGCGTAGTCGTTGAACTCCGCGCCCGTAAAGAACTCTTCATTGTATAGCTCGAACAGTTCCTCGTCCGTGAGGCGCATGTCTGCGAAGATGTAGTCGCACGCGCGGCACTTAAGGATGCCCGGGTAGAGCGGCGCGGCTGTGCCGTCCGCGCCGCAGACGATGCAGTGGCTCGTGGTCGTTGTCGCCGTCTCCGCCTTGACGGGCGCGCGCTTGTCTTGTTTCGTCTGTGTGGAACTCAAAACAGTTCGGTGTCCTTAATGTAGCGTGGGCGCGCTTTGGCCTCTTGATAAATCTTGCCGATGTATTCGCCGACGATGCCGAGAAACATGATCTGCACGCCGCCGAGAAAATAGATCGGGATGATCGTGCCCGCCCAACCGGGCGGCGTGTGCACGCGTATTTTGTGATAGAGGTAAAAGAGCGTCATCAAGACGCTGAACAAAAAGACCAGCAGCCCCGCGACCGTCACGAGCCTGAGGGGTACGACGCTGAACGACGTGATGCCGTCGAGCGCGAGCGACAT
>DASQDV010000852.1:0-9866 GCA_035633995.1 Pyrinomonadaceae bacterium
CGTATCAATCGGGAAGAACTCCTGGTGCGGGTGCTTCCTGCCGCCCTGCGGTGGCACGTTGGCGACCGTGCCTTCCAGAATTTTCAAGAGCGCCTGCTGCACGCCCTCGCCCGACACGTCGCGCGTGATCGAAGGGTTCTCATCCTTGCGGCAAATCTTGTCAACTTCGTCAATGTAGATGATGCCCTGCTGCGCGCGCTCGACGTCGCCGTTGGCGGCCTGCAACAGCTTGAGGATGATGTTCTCCACGTCTTCGCCGACGTAGCCCGCTTCCGTCAAGGTCGTCGCGTCAACAATGGTGAAGGGGACGGAGAGCATGCGCGCGAGCGTCTGCGCGAGCAAGGTCTTCCCCGTCCCCGTAGGCCCCATCAAAAGGATGTTCGACTTTTGAATCTCGACTTCCGAACGGCGGCGCGCCAGTTCGATGCGCTTGTAGTGTTGATAGACGGCGACGGCGAGCCGCTTCTTCGTCTCGTCCTGACCGATGACGTATTCGTCTAAGAAGTTTTTGATCTCGGAAGGCTTCGGCAGAGGCGGGCGCGTCGCGACGGCTTCGGCCTGCTGGTCGTCGGTGATGATCTCGTTGCAGATGTCAATGCACTCGTTGCAGATGTAGACGGTCGGGCCTGCAATGAGTTTCTTCACTTCGTTCTGCGACTTGCCGCAGAACGAACAGCGCAGGGTGTCATCGGTTCGACGTACCATAGGCTTTAGGGGACTCCGTGCTTTCGAGGTTCAATCCAGCTTCGACTTGTCAAGAGACTTAAAACGGGCGGGCTTGCTCTGTTCAAAACTGCCCGCGTGCGGTGGCGCGATTGGGGCGCGGCGCGACTGCCGGGGAACTACTGTAGCATAAATTTACCGGCGCGTTGATCTTTCGACCCGCCGCGCCGGTAAAAATTTTATTCGCGGTGCGTGATGACCTCGTCAATCAACCCGTACTCTTTGGCCTGCACGGCGGACATGATGCGGTCGCGTTCGACGTCGCGCTCGATCTGATCGTAAGCCTGACCGGAGTGCTTGGCGAGAATGTTCGAGGTCAGTTCGCGCATGCGTATGATCTCTTCGGCCATGATGCGGATGTCTGTGGCCTGACCTTCCGCGCCGCCCGAAGGCTGGTGAATGAGGATGCGCGAGTTGGGCAGCGCAAAGCGTTTGCCCTTCGCGCCCGCCGCCAAAAGAAGCGCCGCCATCGAGGCGCACTGCCCGACGCAGAGCGTCGAGACGTCTGCGCGGATGAACTGCATCGTGTCGTAAATCGCCATCCCTGCTGTGATCGAGCCGCCCGGCGAATTGATGTAGAGCGAGATGTCCTTTTCCGGGTCTTCCGCTTCGAGGAAGATCAGTTGCGCGACGATGAGGTTGGCGATCTGATCGTCAATCGGCGTCGAGATGAAGATGATGTTGTCTTTGAGCAGGCGCGAGTAAATGTCGAAGGCGCGTTCGCCGCGCGACGTTTGCTCGACCACCATTGGGACTAAAGCCATAAACTTAAAACTCCAAACTCCGAAACCTGTGCCAGTTTAAGAAACAATTTCCGACGTTCCGAGAACGTCAACTCTGCGACTCGCCGGACGGCGTCTCGGCCTCATCCGTCTCGCCCTGGGTGGCCGGCGCGGGCGGCGCATCTTCGCGCCATTCCTCGTCGCGCACGCGCGCATTTTCGACGAGAAGATCGAGCGCCTTGCGGTGGCGCAACCTGTCGGCGATGCTACGTTCGCCTCCCTGCTTTGTCAAGGCAGCACGCACTTGCTCTACTGACTGGCGCGCGCCCTCGGCGATAGACTCGATCTCCTGCTCTACTTCTTCGTCACTCGGCTCGATCTCTTCGGCGTCGGCGATGCGTTCGAGCAGGATCGAGCCGCGCAAATCTTCGGTCGCCTGCGCTTCGATCATGCCCTGCAAGTTCTCCCAGTCCAACTCCTGATTGCGCGGGTCTAGCCCTCGCTGCATCATGTCGCGCACGGTTGACTCAAGCAGGCGTCGCGCCTGGCTCTTGACGAGCGATTCGGGCACCTCGAATTCATGCGCTTCAAGCAATTTCCCCATCACCTCGTCGCGCAGGCGGTGTTCCGACTCGACGCGCGCACGCTCTTCCAACTGCTCGCGCAGTTTCGCGCGCAGCGTTTCGAGCGAATCGATCTCTTCGCCGAAACTCTTCGCCCACTCGTCGTCCGTCTCGGGCAACTCCTTGCGCCTGACGGCCGTCACCGTCGCCGTATATTCGATCTCTTTCCCGGCCAGACCCTTCGACGAAAAATCCTCCGGGTACTTCACGCGGAAAGTCCTCACGTCGTCGGGCTTCGTGCCCGTCAGTTGTTCGGTGAAATCCGCGAGCACGCCCTCGCCGCCGAGCACCACTTCAACGTCTTCGGCCTTGATGTCTTCGGCTTCGGGCGGCTCGATGTACTTGCCTGTGAAGTTGACCGTCACCGTGTCGCCCGCTTCCGCCGCGCGATCTTCGACGGGTTGAAGCGAGGCCGACTGTTCGCGCAGATTCGCGATCATCTCTTCGACCGTCTCGTCCGTGACGGGGCGCGTGCGCCGCGCGACTTCCAGATTCTTATACTCGCCGAGCGCGACATCGGGCAGCACCTCGACGTGCGCGTGGATGGCGAGCGGCTCGTCGCCGAGTCGCTCCAACGCTTCGTCGTTGGCGAGATGAATGTCCGGCTCGCCGATGACGTTCAGCGCGCTCTCGCCTATCGCGTCGTTGATGGCCTGCGGCACGAGGTTCTGCACGACCTCGCCGCGAATCTCGTTCTTGTAACGCTGGCGCACGACGGAACCCGGCGCGCGGCCTTTACGAAAGCCGGGCACGCTGACGGCAGCCGCGTAGCGTTCCGTCACGCGTTCGAGTTCGGCGCGCACGTCCTGTGCGTCGATCTCGATCTTGAGTTCTTTCCGGGTCGGGGAAACGTCAACCACTTCTGTCTTCATAAACATAAAAACCCGCGCGCGTCGCCTGTGTTTCAGCGGCTCGGCTGTGCGGGCATCCTTCCTGCTAAAATTATAGAAATGCGTTGTGCAAAATCGTTCCAACAAAAATCAGTGATGCGAAAGGGGGGACTCGAACCCCCACCCCTTACGGGACCAGATCCTAAGTCTGGCGCGGCTGCCAATTACGCCACTTTCGCTTAACTCATGCGAAGACGGATGCGCGCCGCACCTTCCCCGCTGTGAAAATGCCGGTACATGTAAGCCGTTAAAGTTAAATTATCGGGGCGCGAATGTCTAGCGGGCGACATTTAACTCGCGCCGCTTCTCTTTCAGAGTTGAACGCTTTGCGGAGCGTCTGCCGGGAGGCTTGAAGTTGCCGGAGCGTGGCGCGCGCGTTAAGTTCCGTTTGGCCGACGGCGTCCGACTCGTTGTGGCAAAGTTGTCGTGACGGGTAAACTTCCGGCAAGACCGTATCAACGTGTCGCGCATGATTGCACAGGGAGGGCGCAAAGTGGAGAAAATTTCTTACCTCGGATTGCCGAACTGTTACAGGTTGTTGAACGGCGCGGTCGAGGCCGTCGTCACAAGCGACGTGGGGCCGCGCATCATCCGCTACAGTTTCAGCGGCGCGGAGAACATTCTCGGCGAAGTGCCCGGCGCGACTTTGCAGACCGAACTCGGCGACTTCAAGCCCTGGGGCGGCCACCGCCTGTGGGTCGCGCCCGAAGCGAAGCCGCGCAGCTACGCGCCCGACAACGCGCCGCTCGCGGTCGAGTTTGAAGGCGAGCGCGCGATTCGCCTGACGGCGCGGGCTCATGCCAGCGTCGGCATCGAGCGCGAGATGCGCGTCGCGCTCGATGCCGAAGGGAGCCTGCTCTCCGTGCATCACAAGATCACGAATCGAAACCTCTGGGCGATAGAGGCCGCGCCGTGGGCGCTGACGATCATGCGCGGCGGCGGCACGGCCATCTTCCCGCAAGAGCCTTACATTTCATGGGACGACTACCTGCTGCCCGCGCGCCCGCTCGTCCTCTGGCATTACACAGACCTCACGGACGCGCGCTGGCACATCGGCAAAAAGTTCATACGCCTGACGACCGACGCGACTGCTAACCACCCGCAGAAGATCGGCATGTTGAACAAGCAGGGCTGGGCGGCTTACCGGCACGGCGCAACTCTCTTCGTCAAACGCTTCGCCTACGAAGAGGGCGCGAACTACCCCGACTACGGCTGCAACTGTGAGACATACACGGCGGGCGATTTCATCGAAGTCGAATCGCTCGCGCCGCTCAGGCGTCTCGAACCCGGCGAGTCGGCGCAGCACGAGGAGCGCTGGTCGCTGTTTCAGGGCGTGGAAACAGGGGCGACCGAGGCGGAGTTGGAAGCCGCGCTCGGTTCTCTGCCGGAACGGTTGGAGAAGTTAAGCTGAGAAGAATTTAACGGAGGGAAGCAGATGACAGACGCGAGTTTCAGCGTGAGGCTGCCAATGTGTTGTATCGGCGGGTTAAGACGGCTCGCTTAAATAAGTTCCACATCCTTCCGTCTTCTGCGAGCCAATCCGCGCATTTATTGCTCGCCTGTGTTAGACTGAGAGCGTTCAATCAGTTAGAACTACACCTCTCGACATCGGGATCGGGTTAGCGACCTTCTTCTTGTGTTGTCTGTTGTCTTACGAGACCTGACGCAAGCAAGAAGGAGTTTTCTCGATGTCGTCCAAACAAAAAAATACGCCTGTGGTGACAAACAGGCTGCTCGCCGCCCTGCCTAAAAAAGAGTGTCAACGCCTGCTGACCGACTTGGAGCCTATGAAGCTGACCTTCGGCGACATTCTCTTCGAACCCGGCGATAATATAGAGCACGTCTATTTTCCCAACAACGGCATCATCTCTCTGCTTTCGGCGGTGGGCGAACGCGAGCACGTCGAAGTCGGCATCGTCGGCAACGAGGGGATGGCGGGTCTGCCCGTCTTCATGGGCGTCAATAAGTCGCGCAATCGCGGTCTGGTGCAGGGCGAGGGCAGCGCGCTCAGAATGAAAGCCGCCGTGCTGCGCACGGCAACGCGCAACGGCAACGCGCTCACCGCACTGTTGCATCGCTACACGCACTCCCTGCTTACGCAAATCTCACAATCGGCAGCCTGCAACCGTTTCCATCTGGTCAACGAGCGTCTCGCACGCTGGCTGCTGATGACGCACGACCGCACCGAAGGCGATGAGTTTCGCCTGACTCAGGAATTCCTCTCGCAGATGCTCGGCGTGCGACGCGAAGGCGTCACGGTGGCCGCCGGAATTCTCCAGAAACAAAAGCTCATCCGCTACAGTCGCGGCCAGATCAGGATTCTCGACCGCGCCGGTCTGGAAGCAACTGCCTGCAAGTGTTACGAAGTGGTGAAAGACGAGTACGACAACTTCCTCGATTAAGCATCCCCGACGCAAGCATGCAGGTCAGAAGCGGCATGCAGCAAGCGTGTGGGTACTATCATTGCCAAGACCCGCACGCTCGCTGCACGCCGCTTCTTCTGACCTGCGCTATCCCCAATCGTAAAACCTGCGCACGCGACGGAGGCTACTTCGTCGGCTTCCAGACGAAGTTCCCGCTTTTGTCTATGTAGCCCTGTCTGCCCGCCAGCCAGACGCGCGCGAGGCCGTCTTTGAAGTTGTGCGCGTTGTCGAACTGCGGGCGAATCACCTGCGCGCCGTTCTTGTCTATGTAGCCGTACTTGCCGCCCGTCTTGACGAGCGCGAGTCCTTCGCTGAAGCCGCCCGTCCAATCGAAACCCGGCGCGATGACGGCGAGCGCGGCGCGGTTGATGTAGCCGAACTTGTTGTTGACGATGACGGGCGCGAGTCCTTCGGCGAAAGTGCCGACGTAGCCTGGCTGTGCCGGGATAACGCTCTCGCCGCGCTTGTTCACATACGTGTAGCGGCCTGCTACGGCGACCGACGCCAGCCCTTCGGAGAAGTTGTAAGCGGCGTTGTACTGCGGCGCGATGACGAGACGCCCCGCGCGATCTATGTAGCCGTGATAATTACCGACGACGACCACCGCCAGCCCTTCGGAAAAACTCGCGGCCTTGTCAAACTGCGGTTTGATCACCATGCGCCCGCGCTTGTCTATACAGCCGTACTTGCGCTCGACCACCACGAGCGCGAGTCCCTCCTGAAAGCCGCGCGCCGAATCGTACTGCGGGTTGATGACGAGTTTGCCCGTGCGGTCTATGAAACCGAAGCGCGGCGGCTGGCTCGCCGTCTGCACGGGCGCGAGTCCTTCGGAGAAGAAGCCTGCGAGGTCAACCTGCTGCAAGTTGACGACCATCCGCCCGGTCTTATCGATCACGCCGCGCTCTGCGCCCGACTTGACGTAAGCCAGCCCTTCGGTGAACTCCCACGCCACGTCGTACTGCGGCGCGACGACGAGTTTGCCCGCCCGGTCTATGTAGCCCCACTTGCCGTCCTGCCGCACGGGGAACAGCGCCGCCGCGTCGCGCTTTCGTTCCTGCGCGCAGACGACGACGCTCAGGGCGACGAGACAGAGAGAGACGAGTGCCGCGCGTTTCGCCGGCGCGCGCAGAGTTGGTGTCGAAAAAATTGTTGGCGAGAGTTTCAGTGAAAGGGCGTATGGGGGATTGCTTGTCGGCAAAGTGAGTCGTGATCCTCGCGGCTCTGGAAATTTAGCTGGCACGTTTGCAACGGGCGCTCAAGCACGGCGGAGTCATCCGTAATATGACGACCGGAACACCTCTCTGCGCTTCGGTATGCGGGAGAGTTTGGCGGGGTCGAACGTCAAGCAGACCTTTCAACGCCCACGCGTGGCGTAAGATATTATCGCCCTCAGCCGCGCGTCAAGGTGAACTTGATACAAACTCCTTAAGTCGCGCGCGTATCTCGTCGCGCACGCGGCGAAAGACGGCGAGCCGCTGTCCCGCATCGCCTTCAGCCGCCGCCGGATCGTCGAAGCTCCAATGAATGCGCGTCGTCTCAGCCGGAAAGACGGGGCACTGCTCGCGCGCGTTGTCGCAGACCGTGATGACGTAATCGAACGCCTGCCCCGCAAATTCTTCGACAGACTTCGAGCGTTGATCCGAGATGTTGATGCCAACCTCGCGCATGGCCTCGACCGCCTCCGGCCTCACGCGGCCCGGACTCACGCCCGCGCTGAAAACTTCGAAGCGACCGCCGCCGTCAGCCTTGAGCAATCCTTCCGCCATCTGACTGCGCGCCGAGTTGCCCGTGCACAAAATCAAGGCGCGTCTCTTTTCCGTCGTCATACGTGAACACCTTTCCGCCGTGTCGCCTACGGCTCGCGTGTCGTCTACGACTCGTCGTGCGGGAGGACGACCGACCCCGCGGCATCTTCCGGCAGCACGGGCGCGAGCCAGCGAAAGAGCAGCGTGGCCGCCGCCGCGCCCGCGAGTTGCGCCGCGATAAAGAGGGGAGCGTCCGCCGGTCGAATCCCGGCGAACGTGTCCGTAAAAGAGCGCGCCAGCGTCACCGCCGGGTTAGCGAACGAGGTTGAGGACGTGAACCAGTAGGCCGCAGTGATGTAGGCGGCGACGGCGTAGGGCGCGGCCTGCGAACGCGTGCGCGCGCAGCCCCAGATGACGGACATCAAACCGAAGGTCGCCAACGCTTCGCTGAACACCTGCGCGCCGCCCTCGCGCGCGTGGCGCGACGCCGTGAACAGCGGCTCACCGAACATCAGGTGCGCCGCTGCCACGCCCGCCAGCGCACCCGCGAGTTGCGCCGCGAGATAGGCGGGCACGTCGCGCCAGCGGAGTCCGCCCTGCGATGCGTCTGCCAGCGTCACCGCCGGGTTGAAGTGCGCGCCGGAGATGTGGCCGAAAGTTAAGATGAGCGCGACGAGCGCCGCCCCCGTCGCAAGTGTGTTGGCGAGCAGCGCGAGGGCGACGTTGCCGCCCGCGAGCCGCTCGCCCATGATGCCCGAGCCGACCACCGCCGCCAGCAGGAACGCCGTGCCGACCGCTTCGGCTGTTGCGCGCCGCGCCAGAGTGGCACGCCCGTCCGCGCCCGTTTTAACCGTCAACGCTGCGGTTTCCTCTCTGCGAAATAATCAACTCGCTTCTTTTTACCGCATAAATTTCGCCGCAAGAATCCTCCGGTCGAGTCGTTAGCGCGAAATCGAGAGCGGGGCGGTCGTCGCCTCGCCGCAGGCGGATGTCGCCGCCGTCGTGTCGTCGCCCTGCTGCGTTGCCGCTAACCCCGGCGCGCAACAGGCGGAGGTTGTGGGCAAGTTGTCTTCGAGCACGACGAAGGCGTCCCATTCGTTGCCGTCCGGGTCTTGCACCCACGTCTTGTTCTGTAGCGCGTAGCAACAGTTGGTCTGCATCTCGTCGCGCGTGTCGAGTCCGGCGTCGATCCAGTTGCGGCGCATCGAGAGCACGTCTTCGGTCGTCGCCAGTTGAATGCCGAGATGCGAGAGCGCGCCGCGCTCCGCGAAGGGCACTTCGTTCAAGGTCAAATTCAGCGGCGGGTTCTCGACGTTGAACTTGGCATAACCGGGGCGCACCTTCGACGGCTCCAGCCCCAGCATCTTCCTGTAAAATTCCAGACTGCGCTCGACACTGCGCACGTTCAACGCCAGATGCGCCTTGAGCGCCTGCGCCGTCCTCACCGTTGTTTGCTGTTCCATTTTGTCACTTCCTTTCGCGTTATGTTATATTCGCAAAGGCGAATATGTAGCGCATCATACGTGCGGCGAACATATATGTCAAGACGTATTTGAAAAAAGTTTCAGGTTCCAGGTTTCAAGTTTCAGGACTGAGGCTCTCCGGTTCTTTGTCTTGAAGCTGAAACTTGAATCGTGAGACTTGAAACTTTTGTTAATTTCGGGGGCGAATTTTCGATGGTGAAGACGGCGGGCAAGGCTTTCGACATGGAGCGTCTGTTCAAGGCGCTGGCGGACAGGACGCGTCTGCGCCTGTTGAATTTGATCGGGTCGGACGAGGTGTGCGTCTGTTTCTTCGTAGAGGTGCTTGGCGAGAGCCAGCCGAAAATCTCGCGCCACCTCGCATACCTGCGCCGCGCGGGCGTGGTCGCGGCGCGCAGGGAGGGCAAGTGGATGCACTACCGCATCAGTGTGCCTACGGCGGACGAGCACGCGGCGCGACTCTTCGCAGAGGTGCGTGCGTGGCTCAAAGAAGACCGCGAGATGCAGCGCGACCGCGAGCGGCTGGTGAAAGTCTGCTGCGCGATTAACCCGCCCGTGCAATTGCAGGGCGCGCCGCGTCCGGCGAGCATCGCGGCGCGCGGGTAAGAGTTGAAGGGCGGCGGCGTCGAAGGTTACGGATCGTTTTTCTTGACACCCGCGCCGCTTTTGGCCTAAGTTGCCGCCGCCGCTGTTGCTCTCCCTTTGAAGTAACTTCGCAGCAACCTTCCGCAATGACATATCGGAAACATCACATGAAAAATCCCTCAAAGTCTTCTCTGCTTGAGACGCGACTCTCAACGCACGCCCGCCGTCGCCGCTTCAACGCCTGTCTCGTCCTGACGCTCGCCGCGTGCGCCGCCGTCGGCTTCTTCGCGGCGCGGACGCAACGCGCGCAGCAGCAGCCGAGGGCGAACGAAACGAGCCGACCCGAACTCGTGCTCCAGACGGGACACGCGATGCGTGTTGACGGGCTGGCGTTCAGCCCCGATGCGCGTCTTCTGGCTTCGGGCAGCAAGGACAACACGGTGCGCCTGTGGGACACGGCGCGCGCGTTCGAGTTGCGAAAGCTCACGGGGCATGCGGCATGGGTCAAGGCGGTCGCATTCAGCGCAGACGGGCGCTGGCTCGCTTCCGGGTCTGTGGACGGCGTGGTCAAGTTGTGGGATGTCGTGACGGGGCGCGAGGCGCAGAGTTTCAGCGGCGGCGGGAGCATCAACGCGATTGCGTTCAGCCCGGACGCGCGCTTCGTCGTCGCGGGC
>DASQDV010000853.1:0-1661 GCA_035633995.1 Pyrinomonadaceae bacterium
TCAGTTCATCGTGCCGCGTTCCTGCTTCACCGTTCCTGCTTCATCGTTTCTACTCCGTCGTTCCTGCTTCGTCATTATCCCTTTGCCGGATGCGTGAAAAATTTGGAACTACAGGACGCGCCCGGCGTAATTATGACTGAAAGGCGATTCCGGTCATGGGTCAGAAAGTCATGGGCAGCACACTTACGAGGGAAGAGGCGCGCGAGGCGATCCTCGACGCGACCGATCACCTGCTGGCGCGCTACGGCTACCGCAAGATGACGGTGGACGACATCGCGCGCGAGGCGGGCATCGGCAAGGGCACTATCTACCTGCACTTCGCGAGCAAGGAAGAGGTCACGCTGTCGCACGTTGACCGCATCGTCGAACGATTGAAGGAGCGCCTGTGGGCGATTGCGCGCACAGACGCCGACGTGGCGATCCGCCTGCGCCTGATGCTGGTGGCGCGCGTGCTCTTTCGCTTCGAGAGCGTGCAGCACTACACGCAGAGTTTGAACGACATGCTGGCCGCGCTGCGCCCGAAGTTGCTGGCGCGCCGCGCGCGTTATTTCGAGGACGAGGCGCGCGTCTTCGCAGAGGTGCTTGGCGAAGGCGCGCGCGCGGGGGTCTTCAATGTCGGAGACGCGCTCACGACCGCCTTCGCGCTGCTGCACGCCACCAACTCGCTCTTGCCCTACAGCTTGAGCACGACCGAACTCGGCGAGCGCGACGAAATCAAAGAAAAGACCGAGCACATCGCCGACCTGCTCCTGACCGGCCTGCTCCGAAAACAGGACGCGCCCGACGCGCGGCGGCGACCCTGACGCGCCCGCGAGAACGCTTCCGCACGCGCCTCCCGCCTGCGACGAGAACGAGAACCGGGCACACCCCAAAACGAGCGAGGATAATCAAGAGATGAGAACATTTTCTGCCAACATAAATTCGACCGCCCGCGCCGCCCTGCTGTTCGTCTGCCTGTCGTCCGCCGTCGTTGCTCAGGCACAGGCGGAGGGGCAGCAGTCGCAGCCAGCCGCAACGGATACTCCGGCCGCGCGGCGCGCCGCCGAGTTGGTGAAGATCATCAACACGACGGACGCGGCGGCGACGAAGAAATTTATCGAAGAGAGCTACGGCGGCCAACTGGCCGGGATGCCGATGAACGCGCACCTGAACTTCATCGCGCAGATGCGCGACCGCACGCGCGGCGTCGAGTTTCACGGGATGCAGGACGGCGGCAGCGCGACGGAGGCGACCGCGCTCTTGCGCGCGAAGTTAACGGACGACTGGATGGCAATCGCGGTGAGCGTCGAGCGGGACGCGCCCCATCGCATCACGGGCATCGGCCTGCGCCCGCCGAAAGCCCCGTCCGGCGCGGGCGCGGCGGCGAGGAAGCTGACGGACGCGGAACGCGCGCGTGAACTCGAAGCCTACGTGCAGAAGTTGGCCGACGCCGACGTGTTCTCCGGCGCGGTGCTTTTGGCGAAGGACGGCAAGGTTCTCTTCGAGAAAGCTTACGGCGAGGCGAGCAAGGATTTTCGCGTCGCAAACCGCACGGACACGAAGTTCAACCTCGGCTCGATGAACAAGATGTTCACCTCCGTCGCCGTCGCGCAACTCGCCGAGCGCGGCAAGCTCTCTTTCGAAGACCCGCTCGCTAAGTTCCTCCCCGACTTTCCCTCGAA
>DASQDV010000854.1:0-3778 GCA_035633995.1 Pyrinomonadaceae bacterium
ATGCGCCCGCTCTGCGCTTCAAGCACGGTGAGCGTGTCCGGGTCGCTCGTCGCCACGACGAATTCCGGCGCGGCGCGGTCGCCCTGCAACTGCGCGACCGCGCCGCTCTGCAAGCGTCCCTGTACAACTGTGCGCCATAGCTCGCGCCCCGTCTCGCCGTCCAGCCCGCGCACCCCGTCTGCGGAAGCGACGACCACGACCGCCTTCGTCTCAGCCGTCGCGGGCACGACGAGCGGCGTGAAAAGACCCGCACGCGCCTTTTCTTTGTCGTCACCGGCAGGCGCGTTTCCGCGCGCGCGCGCAGACCAGAGCGCCGTGCCGTCGCCGCCGTCGAGCGCGTAGATGATGCCGTCAGAGTTCAACGCGACGAGGTCGAAATTTTTACCGGCGCGAAGACGCGCGGCGAAGGGACGCGCCACCGCGCCGATGGCCGCCTGCCAGCCGACATCGGCAGGCGGTCGCCTCACGGTCGCAACCGGAGCAGCCGTCGCAGTTGTCGCCTTCGTCGTGGCGGTTGTTGCCTTTGTCGTCGCAGTTGTCGTCTTTGTCGTCGCAGGTGTCGCCTCCGGCGTCGCCGCAGTTGTCGTCGCGGGCGTCGTCGTGGCCTCAACCAGCACGGGCGCGGAATAACGTCCGGTTTCGGGCGTGGCGGGAGCGACGCGCCAGTAATATTTGCCCGGTTGCAACCCCGTCACCTCTTGTTCGAGGCCGACGACTGCGCCGTCATACACGATGTCCGTGAATTTTTGGTCGAGCGCCACTTGCAGGCGATAGCGTTTGACACGCGGCTTGGCCGGCCAGCGGAGTTTGAGCGACACGGCAGTTTGTGCGGCGTTCGGCGACTGTTGCGCGGCGGCAGGTTGCGCGTGGGCAGGGATGGAGAGCGCGAGCGCGGCCAGCAAACTGAGGCAGAGGGTCTTGAGCAAGCGCGGAAGAGGTGTTTGTAGCATCATAGCGCGTCGTTGAGTTTGTACCCGACGCCACGCACCGTCAGCACGTAGCGCGGGTTCTTCGGATCGAGTTCAATCTTCTGCCGCAGGCGATTGATGTGCGGGTCAACATTGCGTTGATAACCTTCGTACTCCGTGCTCCACACCTCGTCGAGCAGTTCGTTGCGCGACCACGCGCGGCCCGGCTCGCTCGCAAGGCGTTCGAGAATTTGAAACTCAAGCGGCGTGAGTTCGACGAGCGCCCCGTCGAGCGTCACCTCGTGGCGGCGTTTGTCTATGACGAGACTGCCGATCTCGATGCGCGGCGAGGGCTGCTGTTGCGCGTCGCCCTCCGCCGTCTCGCCCTCGCGCGCCGGGCGGCGCAGCAAAGCCTCTACGCGTAGTTCAAGTTCGCGCGGCTCGAAGGGCTTGGCGAGATAGTCGTCCGCGCCCGCTTCAAAACCGGCCACCTTGTCGTCGAGTTTATCCTGTGCGGTCAGGAAGAGGGTGGGCGTCTGGATGTGGCGCTCGCGGAGTTTGCGCAACAGTTCGAGGCCGGTCATGCCCGGCATCATCACGTCGAAGATGAAACAATCGTAGTTGCCGTTGAGCGCGAGCGGCAGGGCATCTTCGGCGCTCTCCCGTTCTTCCACCTCGTAGCCGAGCCGCCGGAAATAGCCCGCCAGCAGCAGGCGCATGCTCGTGTCGTCGTCAACGATCAGAATTTTTCGGTTCACTTGTTCTCGATTCACCTGATGAGCCAGGCCGGAGACGCGGACGCGCCCCGCCCCGATTCCAGTTCGATTATTCTAAGGCGCGGCGATTATAAGCCAAAAGGCGCGCGGACGCAGGAAAAAAGTCGCACGCGCGCCGACGGGCTTCTTCCCGTCGCGCGGCGGGCGTGTGACGAGTGTGGCCGCCCGCGCCCGTTCGATGCCGCTGGCCTTTAGCTTGACGCTTGCGCCGGAGTGTACGTATAGTTTTTGTTTCGTTACGTTAGAACTTTAACAACCCTTCCCCGCTGACCGGAATGAACCGCAAGCACGCGCGCGCTCAACGATGCACGATCTTCGGCGACTATTAACCTATCTCAAGCCTCATTGGGGAAAGTTCACCCTCGCCACCGTCGCGATGGTCGCCGGGGCAATCCTGCAAAGCGCGGTCGGCGCGCTCATCGTGCCCATCTTCGATCAAGCCTTCCGGCGCGGCGGCGACCCGGGCGAGCGTACCAAGACGCTTTTCAATTTACAACACCTGCTCCCCGAATCGAGTTTCGACGCGTGGCGCACCATCGCCATCCTGCTCATCGCCTTCACCATTGCCAAAGGCGTCGCCGAATATTTTTCCACCTACCTGATGGCGCGCATCGGGCAGGAGTCGGTGCTCAAACTCCGTCAGGATTTGTACACGCACCTGCTCACGCAATCGGCGGATTTTTTTGAACGACATCGCACCAACTATCTCGTCTCGCGTCTCGTCTCTTCGGCGGCGGCGATTGAGGCGGCGGTGACGGGCACGCTGCGCGACATGCTGCGTGAGAGCTTCACGCTTGTCGCGTTCCTTGCGGCCTCTTTTTATTACTCGTGGCGTCTGACGCTCGGCTCGCTCCTGATCGCGCCCATCATCGGCGTGCTCACCGCGCGTTTCGGCAAAAACCTCCGCAACCTCGCGCGCGAAACTTATGAAGGCAGCCAGCGCCTCGTGGACACCGCGCAGGAATCACTCGCCAATCATCACATCGTCAAAGCCTATCGCGGCGAGGAGCGCGAGCAGCGCCGTTTCACTAAAGTTGCACGACAGATCGTCGGTGCGAATCTGCGTTCGGCGCGCATCAACGGCTTCGCCCCGCCCATCATCGAAATCATCGGCGTCATCGCCGTTGCCATCCTGCTCTATTTCGGGCGGCGCGAGATCATGGCCGAACGCATGAACCCCGCGCAGTTCCTGACGTTCCTCTTCTTTCTCTTCTCTTCTTACGACCCGATGCGCAAACTCTCGCGTTTGCAGAACGCGCTTGAGATCGCGCTCGCCGCCGCGCGTCACGTCTGGGAAGTGATGGACGAGAATTTTGAGACGGTCGAACGCAAAGAGGGCGCGGTCGAGTTGAAACCGCTGCGCGCCGGTATCGAACTGCGCGACGTATCTTTCGATTACGCGAACAGCGAAGAACGCACCGTGCTGCGCTCCATCAATCTCACCATTCCGGCAGGCCAGATGGCCGCGCTCGTCGGCGAATCGGGCGGCGGCAAGTCAACGCTCTCCAAGCTCATCCTGCGCTTTCACGATCCGGTCTCCGGCACGATTCTCTGGGACGGCACGGATTTGCGAGACGCCACGCTCAAGAGCCTGCGCCGGCACATCGGCCTCGTCACGCAGGAAACGGTTCTGTTTAACGACACGGTGCGCTACAACATCTCTTACAGCCGCCCCGATGCGACGGACGCCGAGATTGAGGACGCGGCGCGCGTCGCATACGCCGACGACTTCATCAAGGAGTTGCCGCAGGGCTACGACACAATCGTCGGCGAGCGCGGCATCTTTCTTTCGGGCGGGCAGCGGCAGCGTCTCGCCATCGCGCGCGCCGTCCTCGCGGATGCATCGGTGCTCGTGCTCGACGAAGCCACTTCCGCGCTCGACGCGGAATCCGAGCGGCTCGTGCAAAAGGCGCTCGCCAATTTAACGCGCAATCGCACCACGCTCGTCATCGCGCACCGCCTCTCACCCATCCGCCGCGCCGACACAATCGTCGTCATGGAGCGCGGGCGCGTCATCGAAATGGGCAAGCACGAAGAACTGTTGAGGCAGAGCGGGACTTACAAAAAACTCTACGAACTGCAATTCGCCGACGA
>DASQDV010000855.1:0-2961 GCA_035633995.1 Pyrinomonadaceae bacterium
GAGAAACCTGTTTTCCTCTCTTCACGATCTACGATTCTCGATTTACTCATCACTTAAACAAGCTGCTTCAACTCTTCTTCTTCGAGGACGCCCGATGCGCTCTTGGCTTTATCGTAGATGCGCGCGACGCGTTCTTCGCTGGCTTCGATGCCGCGCGATTCGAGCCAGTAGACGACGTTCGACTTGCCGCTCATCGGGCCTACTTCGATCACCTGCCGCAGGCCGAAGAGTCCGGCGGGCACGCCCGAATAGATGAGGTCTGCGAGTTCGGTGTCGCCTTTACGGAAACTCTTGATGACCGCCGCCGCGTGTACGCCCGTCGCCGTGCGGAAGGCGTCGCGCCCGAAGACCGGATAGTTGACCGGAATCGTCCAGCCGCAACTCGACTCCGCCGCGTGGCAGTAGTCGCTCAGCTTCGACAGATCGTTATCGATCCAGCCCATGAGTTTGAGGTTGACGAGCAGTTGATCCATCGGCGTATTGCCGACGCGTTCGCCCATGCCGAGCGCCGACCCGTGCACCTGATCCGCGCCGCCCTCAATCGCCGCGATGGAATTGATCACGCCGAGGCCGCGATCCTGATGGCCGTGCCAGTCGAGGCGTATGCCGCCGCCCTGTTCTTCGATGATGCCCTTGACGAAGCGCACGACGGCGCGCGCGCCGTCCGGCGTCGAATGCCCGACGGTGTCGCAGACGCAGACGGCGCGCGCGCCCGCGCGAATGGCCGTCGTGTAGAGCGCGCGAATGGTTTCCGGGTCGGCGCGCGTCGTGTCTTCGGTCACGTACATGACGGGCAAGCCTTCCGCGACGGCGAACTTGATGGCGTCCTCGCTCATTTGCAACAGGCGGTCGAGCGTCCAGTCTTCGGCGTAGAAGCGCACGGGCGACGAGCCGATGAAAGTGCAGGCTTCGATGGCGATTCCGGCGCGCTGCGAGATTTCGGCGATGGGGCGGATGTCGTTCTCGTGCGTGCGCGCGGCGCAGTTCGGGCGAATCTGCATACGCTGTTCGGCGATCTCGCGCGCGAGCCGCTCAACGCCCGCCGCGTGCGTGCCGCCCGCGCCCGGCAGTCCGATGTCGGCGGTGTCAATGCCGAGGTCGTTCATCAGGTGCAGGAGTTGCAGCTTTTTCTCGACCGGAGGCTCGCAGACCGAAGGCGATTGCAGCCCGTCGCGCAAAGTCTCGTCGTCGAAACTGATGTGGCGGCCGGGCGCGGGGTGCGACGGCTCGACCTTGTTCCAATCGTAGATCAATTCACTTGCGGGCACTTCAACTCACCTCCGTTGTACGGGAAAATTTCGCGCAGGCCGTGTTATGTTTCAGGATAGGAGAATTACAACAAGGGGCGTGGGGAAAGTCAAGCAGGAGCACTGTCGCTCGATTCGCGCTTTTGACTCGGCAGCCAACTCTGTTATAGCCTTCCGCGCGCTCCCCGGTTGACGAAAGACGAGGCCGCCCACGCTCGTCCGAATCCCGCTCATGCGAAGTTGTTCCAACAGGCAGCCGGTCGGCCATCACGCCGGCTGCGGGCGAAGGGGCGCGGCTACTTTTAAAGCTGACAGGAATTTTTCAAGGCATGGACGAGTTTATCGCACAGGGTAACGACGAACACCTGAGCATTCTGCACCGCACGACGCCCGGCTGGATCGAGGTGATCGCCGGTTCGATGTTTTCCGGCAAGTCCGAAGAGTTGATCCGGCGTCTGCGCCGCGCCAAGATCGCGCGCCAGCGCGTGCAGGTCTTCAAACCCCGCATCGACACGCGCTATTCGCACGACCACATCGTCTCGCACTCCGAGATGCGCCACGAATCCGGCGTTGTCGAGACTGCCGCCGAAATCCTCGCGCAGGTTGACGACGCGACGGATGTGGTCGGCATTGACGAAGGCCAGTTCTTCGACAACGAACTTGTCTCGGTCGCCAACGAACTCGCGCGGCGGGGCTTGCGCGTCATCGTCGCCGGGCTTGATCAGGACTACACGGGGCGACCCTTCGAGCCGATGCCGCAACTCCTGGCCGTCGCCGAGTACATCACCAAGACGCACGCCATCTGCGTCCGCTGCGGCCAGCCCGCCAACTACTCGCAGCGCATCGTCGAACTCGAAGGCCAGGTCGTCGTCGGCGCGGGCGACTCTTACGAAGCGCGCTGCCGCCGCTGCTTCGTCCCACACGCAGACGCTCCCACCTCTTACATCTCGGAATAGTGACAAGTGACGTGTGACAGGTGACAGGTTAAAGACGGGCAAGCTGTTTTAACCTGTCACCTGTCACTCTGGCACTGTCTCTTGCCGTTCGCCTCCCGTGCGGCGTGGCAACGCGTGTGTGCGCGTGCGGAATCAGATGCAAGAACCTTCCGCAATCCTCGTTCAACGGAATGAACCCCAGAGTGTTCACAGTTGTCACGTTGAAGAACGAGGAGAGAATCGAGATGAAATCACAAACGCTCGTCAAGGTTTTGGGAGTCTTCATGCTGGTGTTCGGAGCCGCGCTCGCGCTCGCCGCCGGCGGGACGACGGCAGCCGCAGGAGGAGGAGGAGGGCGCGCGCTGACGACGCCGCAGGCCAAAGGGCAGGCGACCGAAAATAACGCCGCCGTAACCGACTACAAAATCTCCGGCCCCTACACGCATAAGAACCTCGCCGTTTTTCTCATTCACGGAAAAGACAAGCTCGCGGGCAAGAGTTTCCTGACGCTGCATGAGGCGCTCCGGCAGCGTAAAGTCGTCGTCTATGAGACCAAGAACGTCAACGAACTGGCGATTGAAAATCTGTCGCGTTACGAGGAGGTTTACGTCCAGTCGGGCGACATCGTGAAGGGCGGGCAGCAGGACCGCATGCTCGGCGTCGATCTGATCGTGCCGCCGCGTTCGGGCAAAATTTCGATCTCCGCGTTTTGCGTCGAGTCGGGCGCTGGCAGAAGCGCGGCAACGAAGAGTCCACACGTTTTAGTTCTTCCAACGAGC
>DASQDV010000856.1:0-4927 GCA_035633995.1 Pyrinomonadaceae bacterium
GGCACGATCCCGACGGAGGCGCTCTCGGAGATCAAGTCGCGCGCCGCGTTCACCGTCGAGCGCATACACGAGATCGAGCGGACGACCGACCACGACGTGATCGCGTTTACGACCGCGCTGGCCGAATCAATCGGCGACGCGGCGCGCTTCGTCCACTACGGCCTCACGTCTTCCGACGTGGTTGACACGGCCAATGCCCTGCTCTTGCGCGACGCGTGCGACCTGCTGCTCGCAAAAATCGACGCGCTGCTCGAAGTCCTGCGCCGCCGCGCCCACGAGTTCAAAGACACGCCGCAGATCGGGCGCACGCACGGCGTCCACGCCGAGCCGACATCCTTCGGCCTCACCTTCGCGCTCTGGTTCGACGAGATGCGCCGCAACCGCAAACGGCTGAAGCGCGCGCGCAAAGCCGTCGCCGTCGGCAAGATCAGCGGCGCGGTCGGCGCGTTCGCGCACCTCGACCCGGAAGTGGAAGAAAAAGTCTGCGCGCGGCTCGGCCTGCGCTACGCGCCCGTCTCCACGCAGGTTATTCAGCGCGACAACTACGCCGAATATCTCTCGACGCTCGCCATCATCGCCTCTTCGCTCGACAAGTTCGCCCTGCAAATTCGCCACTGGCAGCGCACCGAAGTGCGCGAGGCGGAGGAGCGTTTTAAAAGCGGGCAGAAGGGATCGTCCGCGATGCCGCACAAGCGCAACCCGATCCTCTCGGAGCGCATCTGCGGCATGGCGCGCCTCGTGCGCGGCTACGCCATCGCCGGACTCGAATCCGTCGCCCTCTGGCACGAGCGCGACATCTCGCATTCGTCCGCCGAGCGCGTCACGCTCCCCGACGCGTCCATCACGCTCGACTACATGCTCGCCAAGGCCACGTCGCTCATAGACACGCTCGTCGTCTATCCCGCGCGGATGCTCGAAAATTTGAACGCCACGCGCGGCCTGGTTTTCAGCGGCCAACTCCTGCTCGCCTTGACGCAGAAAGGCGTCTCGCGCGAACAGGCTTACGAGTGGACGCAGCGCAACGCCATGCGGACCTGGGACGAGGGCGGCGACTTCCGCACGCGCGTCCGCGAAGACGCGGACATCACGTCGCGTCTCTCGCGCGACGAGATCGAACGCGCCTTCGCGCTCGATACTTACCTGCGCAACGTCGATAAAGTTTTCGCGCGCGTGTTTGATAAAGACGAGAAGCCGGAGTCAGGTGATGGTCAGAAGATAAAGCTGAAAGTCGCTCGTGAGAGTGGCTTGAAATGAATTTTTTTGGAGAGGACAGAATGTCTAACCTCACAAGTTTGATTCTCGCCGTACTGCTTTTAGCCACGGTGGCGTCGGCACAACGAAACGCGCCGGCAGGCGAGGCCGAGTTGGCCGAGATTACGGGACGCGGGCGGCAACTCGCTGAGTATGACGTGGCCGCGTGGCACGCGACGGACGCTGTCGTGGCTCTATCGCCGCCCGAAGGTAGCGTGGCTCGTTATCTGGCGCGCAAGACCGACGCCGGATGGGTTGTCGCCTTTGGGCGCTTCAACGAAAAGCGCGACAAGTTTCTCGTCGCCTACGAAGCGACGCAGGGTGGCAGTCCGACGGAGTTCAAAGTGCGCAAGCACGAGCCGCCGAAAGAGACGACCGACTTTTTCTTCTTCGCGGCGAAAGCGATTGACACGGCGCTCGCGGATTTCAAAGGCGAGCAGAGGCCGTACAACGTCGCCGTGCTGCCCGCGAAGGCGAACGGGTTGTACGTCTATGTCGTTCCGGCGCAGACGAAGCAGGGGGTTTACCCGCACGGCGGCGACGTTCGTTATTTAATTTCTCAGGACGGCGCGAAGGTGCTTGAGAAGCGGCGCATGCACAACTCGATCCTTGAGATGGCCGCGCCTGCGAACACCGACAGCATCGCCGCCGGTTTTCACACCGCCGTCGTTGACGACATCCCCGAAGACACGGACGTGTTTTATGTTCTCGCCCGCAAGCCCGCCGCGCCCGAGTGGATCGGGACACGAAAATATGTTTATAAAGTAGAGGTTGACGGCACGATCAAATACGTCTCGACGATGGACGCGTTCATCAAGAAGAAATAAGATCGCGCCGCGAGGGAGCAAGATGGCAAAAGCAAAAGTTTACGTGACGTTGAAATCGGGCGTGCTCGATCCGCAGGGCAAGGCGATCCAGAACTCGGTGGGTCTCATGGGCTACGGCGGCATCGCGGACGTGCGGCAGGGCAAGTATTTCGAGATCGCTTTGGACGCCTCGCTCGACCCTGATCGTGCGCGCGAAACCGCCGAGCGCATGGCGCGCGAGGTCTTGGCGAACCCGGTCATCGAAGATTATCGCGTGGAGATAGAAGGATGAAATTCGGCGTTATAGTTTTTCCCGGTTCGAACTGCGACCACGACGCTTATCACGTCATCTCGAAACACGTCGGCCAGCCCGTCTCCTTCATCTGGCACCGCGAAACTGATCTCGCGGATTATGACGCGCTGATCATTCCGGGCGGTTTCTCCTACGGCGACTATTTGCGCGTGGGCGCGCTCGCCTCGTTTTCGCCCGTCATGTCGAGCGTTAAAGAGTTCGCCGCGCGCGGCGGCCTCGTGCTCGGCATCTGCAACGGCTTTCAAATTTTGTGCGAGTCGGGACTCCTGCCCGGCGCGCTCATACGCAACCGCGATTTGCATTTCGTCTGCCAGCACGTGCGCGTCCGCGTGGAGAACGCCGACACGCCTTTCACGAACGAACTCCGGCGCGGCCAAATCCTCTCCATGCCCATCGCGCACGCCGACGGCAACTACACCTGCGACGACGAGACGTTTCTGGAGTTGCAACGCGAAGACCGCATCGTCTTTCGCTACTGCGACGCCGAAGGGCGCGCGACGCCGGAAGCGAACCCGAACGGCGCGCGCGATAACATCGCCGGAATCTGCAACCGCGAGCGCAACGTCGTCGGGCTGATGCCGCACCCGGAACGCGCCTGCGAGGATTTGCTCGGCTCTGCCGACGGGCGCGGCGTCTTCCACTCGCTCGCCGCCACGCTCGCCGCCTCCGTCTCCTGAGATAAATGCGCGTAAGATTCACCGCCGCAAAGACGCAGAGGCGCAGAGAGTTGAGTTGAATCTTTTCTCTGCGCCTACTCTGCGCTCTCTCCCTCTCTGCCGTGAATGTTTTAGGAACTTCCGCGCTCGCCCGTCAGTATTAAATTGTCATAACGGCAAGTCTCGTTTGGTCTCCCGCCAGACAAACATCATCAGAAGGAGAAGTCTCGTTTATGCGTAGCTCAAAATTCGCGTTCTCTCTCGGTCTGTTTATCGCGCTGACAGCGGCGGCGGCGGGCGTGCCCTCGACCGGATACGGCCAGACGAAGGAGTTGACGGCCTCCGAACAGTCGTACCGCGAGGCGCGGCGCGCCGTCGATGCAGGCATCCTCGCCTACGGCGGACTCGACGCCCTGCGCACGATTGAAAATTTCACCATCCGGCACGAGGGCTTCACCGTCCATCGCAACCAGAGCCGCCGCGCCGACGCGCCCTACGAGCGCACGCCCTTGAGCGGCACGCTCATCGTCGAACAACGCCGCAACCGCCTCTACCACGACAACAAGGGCAGCTATCCGGGCGGCTTCAACTGGCACTGGGGCTTGATGACGAACGGCAAAGACGCCGCGCGCGTCACCTATCTCGAACGGCGCATCAACTCGACCGCCGCGCTCCCGCCGCAGGTCATGCGCGGGCGTCTGCGCTGGCTGCCGCACAACCTGCTCTTGAGCGCGCTCGAACGCGCCACGCACCTGCGCTCGCTCGGTCGCGCGAACTTCAACAACCGCCCGCACGATGTCGTGACTTACGCCACCGAGGACGGCGCGCAGTTCACCCTCTATCTGGACGCGCAGACGCACCTCGTCTCGAAGTTTGAAGGCTTAGGCACTGATCCTTATTTCGGCGACTCCGTGCAGGAGATCATCTTTCCCGGCTACCGCGCCGTCGATAAGTTTCAAGTGCCGACCGCACGCGTCACCAAAATCATGGGCGAAGTGGTCGAGGAAATCCCCTTCGTCGAAGTGAGTTTCAACAAGACTTACCCGGACGAGCAGTTCAAAGCGCCCGAAGGCTTCACCCCGCCCGCCGCGCCCGTCCAATCGCAGCCGCAGAACAAGCTCGCCGATAACGTCTACATGATCAGCGCGGGCGGCTACAACGTGCTCGCCGTCGGCTTCAAAGATCACGTTATGGTCGTCGAGACGCCGGGCGGCGACAACACTTCGCGCGACGTGATCGCGCGCGTCAAAGAACTCATGCCGGGCAAGCCCATCAAGTACGCCGCCGTCACGCATCATCACGACGACCACGCGGGCGGCGTGCGCACCTACATCGCAGAGGGCGCGACCGTCATCACGACGCCCGGCCTGCGCGCGTTCTTCGAGCGCGTCGCCGCCGCGCGCAACTTCACCTTTCAGCCCGACGCGCTCGCGCGCTCGCCCCGCCCGCTCCAGATCGAGACTCTGCAAAACGGCAAGCGCATTTTCACCGACGGCACGCAGACCGTAGAGCTTTACGACATCGGCTCCGGCCCGCACATGGACGAAATGATCGTGGCCTATCTCCCGCAGCAAAAGATCATCTTTCAGGGCGACCTCCTGAACCGTCCCGAAGACGGGCACATCGCGCCGGGCAACGCCACGACCGCGCACTTCGCCGGCTGGCTCAAGAAGTCCGGCCTCGCCGTCGAACGCATCGTCGGCGTGCACGGCCCCGTGAGCACCCTGGACGACCTCAACAAAGCCGTCGCGCTCATGCAGCAGGCGCAGAACTGAAATCCTTAACGATGAATGAAAGGCAGTCCGTCCGTAGTCAGTTGTCCGTTGTCCGTTGTTCAATCCAAATCTTTAGTAGCTAGTGTAAGAGCCACATGCAACGGACAACGGACAACGGACTACGGA